>DATEMU010000004.1 GCA_035275405.1 Phycisphaerae bacterium | reverse complement strand
CAATTGCCCAGAGTCCGTCGTCGACGAGAGGCTTGGCCATATGCGTGTCCTCCATGACACCCGGTGTCGTCGCATCCTGCAACACCCTGGCTATCGGCACTCTTCGTCATTGTTTATGAAGTTCTTTTAGGGACTCTAAATAAGAGTCTGTCACTCACGGTGCGAAGACACTCGACGCTTTTGGATATCGGGCCGATTCATGGGTTACGGGCGCGGCTCCCACGTAATTGCAGGATAGCTTTACATGCGCTACGAATAGACCAGATGAGTGTAAATAGCGAACGCAATAATCAGCGGTTACAGTGGCTGGCGGCTTTGGATAGCGAGACTCGCTTCGTTTTATTGACTGGTCCTTGGTCACCCTCTGATCCAGAATCGCACGAAACATTTGCGCTATTGAACGAAATAGTGGTCAAGTACCGGCAAGGCGGAGTTAGGTGGATTGTTATTTGCTCGGACGTTAACGAAAGAAATGCCGCGTTGTTTCTTCGTAAGAACCCCATTAATGCATATTATGTGAGCGATCCTTATTTCCGTGAAGAATCTGGCGCTCGAAATTCAAGCAATTTCATTTTGGATAAAGACGGCAGTTTTGTTCATGTAAATGTTGGAAATAACGAACTTGCAGGCCAATTCGAGACACTATGCTCGGGAAATTAACTAGCGACGTTGCCTCGACACCCAGATGGCCGTTGGGTAATTCTTCGGCGCCGCTAATCGCCTAGTGTGTCTTATCAAAGGACAGCGAGAAACTGCCGAGCCGCATCGTTTGCCTTGCCACTCGGCTTGAGTCCGCCCCGCTCTCAGTTTGCCAGCGAGGCCTATTACTTCGTCGTGGACCGGATGTATAATGTACGCATGGTCATTGACCGCGCCGGGGCCGTCGTCGAGCTTTAGGGCGCTCTCTGGTTAACAGCTTTGGCCTCCAAACCCAGTCATTTTGGCAGGTAGCCAAAGTTCGAGACGGTTGCGTTCGGGGAGATCACCCCGCCACCGTGAATCGCGGTGGCTTTTTTGTTGACGATGAGCGCGTGGAATTCGGGGGTTTGAAACCCATCGACCGTCTTTTCTATCCTGCCGTACGCGTGCTGCGGTCGGAATCCCGCGTATCCGCGCGCGATGATACGGCGGCACGCCGAATACGCGACGCTAGGTCGACATTAAAGGAAGCACAGACTCAATTGCTGCCTGGGCCGGTCGGTGGACCGGCGAAGCGAACGACTTCGACCAGCAGTTCGGCCCAGTCCAGCGAGCCCTTGGGGACGTAGGCGTCCGCTCCGGCGAGGAGGGCCTTATCTTTGAGATTCTGATCATCGATGCTGAACATGACGACGGGGATGGTCCGCGATTGGGGTTCGCCACGGATCGCCTTCAACATGTCGAAGCTGCCCATGATGCCGCAGTCGATGATGATGAGTGCGACGGTTTGAAAGCGGACCCGCCGGAGCACCTCGTCTCCGCAGTCGAATTCCTCAACGGGATATCCCTTGGCGGCAATCAGCGGCATCAGCGACTGCCGGGTGCCGGGATGATTGGTGACTACCCAGATCATGGTGACTCCCTTGATTCGCCGCGGCCCAACCGCGAATGAACGCACCATCGTCCCCGTATCATCCTGCATCCTTGGCCCGCGCCGGCGGAACATCCGGCAGTGACTTGTGCAGGGTTCCCGGCCCGGCGAGCCGGACCACTTCGCGGTGGAGGGCCGACCAGTCCATGGAGCCTTTGAGAATAAACGCATCAATGCCGGCCCGCATCGCCGATTCCCTGGCGGAATCGTTGGCGCTATACATGATCACCGGAACATTTCGAAGTCGCGCGTCGCTTCGGATCTCGGCGAACACGTCCAACCCACTTTTCTGGGGCATACTAAAGTCCAGGATCACGAGCGATGGCCTGACCTTCTCGAGAAGCGCCATCGCCTCGGCGGGACCCGGCACCGAGAGCGTCTCGTAGCCCTCGCGTAGAAGCAGGTGGGCCAGCAGCTCCCGTGTGTCGTCGGCATCATCAACGATCAGGATCGTCGGAGTGGTGGGACGCAATTGAACCTCGAAATCCTGTAGCCATTTCCGCGCTTCCGAGGTGTTGTCGAACGTCCGCAACGCAATCCCCGCGGGCGCCCCCGTCGCAAGGGCATTGACCGCGACTCCGACAAAATGCGCGGTGGACGCCGTGTGGGCGCTGGCCCGAAACCCGGCGCGAACCGCCCGGGGCATCCAATCCTGAAGGATCCATGACCGGTCATCGGCGGCGATCGTCCGAAGGGCCGTGTCGTCGTACAGGATCTTGCTGATGTTGCGCAATTCGATGAGTTGAAGGAGGTACTCGTAAACGAATCTCAGTTGCCTGCTGGTGGCGTAGTCTCGCCACACGACGACGAGGCCCGGAAGGGAATCGTCGTGCTGAATCGAGCAGATGGGGTTATCCGTTGGGGAAGCGAGCAGCTTGCGGCTGTCGCCGGATTCAGTCTCAAGTTGGGATCGAAGGCGCTTGATGGCGGTATTCTCGGGTGGAACGTGGTCGGCTCCCCCATTTACTTCTTTGCGTGGCACGGGACCTTCTCCCTGAATCCACTACCTATCGTATTGCGCAAAGGGGGCTTCTCAACGTAACTGCAGCACAAGGGCGTATATAAATATTAATTTAGGAACACTGATTGCGACACCGGCGATTTCTTAGCCAGAAAAGGCGGTCAAGGATTTCTTGAACCGCTTTCCGGACCATCGGCCGCGCACCAGCGGAATCTTTGTTCGCTTCGGTCCGCGACTTTGGATCACCCGGGCGACGTTGTGAATTGTTGGCCAGGTTGCCTCGCCGCACCCCGAAAAAACGGGCCTCACGGCGATATTGGATAATTGGAGTCTGCAACGATGCGGCCGGCCATCAAAAAGTGCTTGGCAATCCCCGTGAGACCTACTAGGATGAGTGCGTTCGTGGCATGGTACCTGTGCGTTTGGAGAGCGTAGCGGTTGTGGTATCAACCTCCGCAGGCAAGAAACGTCGCTGAGACGGAACTTCGCGATTCAGCCACGGCAAAGCATGGACGCAAACGGCCAAAGTATCTGCCCACCAGCCCACCTGCTTCGTCGGACCGCGAAGCGCGGCCGATGCCGAATTCGTCATGCCGGATATTGCGGGTCTGAAGCGAAAACGACGCGATTAAGTAGTGATGGTCCTTCGGCTTAGCCGGACACAGTCAAGAAAAGTCGCGTTCGGAAACGACGCTGAGACGCCAAGCGAATCAGGTTGTACATAGAAGAGAGGCCCAGCGCGGCCTTACCGAAACGCCGACAGGCACTCCCGAGCCGGAGCGATTTTTTAGCGACTATTGTGGTGCGGCCGAATTTGCCGATCCACAGATTGAAGGCGACCGTCCCTCCGAGTTATCACCGCAAGAGAATCGAGGACTGGGGCGATGATTTCAGCCTGTTCGCTCATATTTGGAATTCGGAGGGATCGGAAGCAGTAGAAAGGCCCCCGCTCAATCGCCTGGCCTGCCCTACTTAAGTTGATCGAGAGAGTCCAGCCGCAGCGAATCGAAAGGAACATTTATGCGAACCCTTCTGTCCGGCGCGATTATCTTCTGTGCGAGCGTTGCTTTTGCTGAGGAGCCCTTCGCGTCCATTTCCTTTGAAAGCGCATGCCAGAAGGCGAAACAGGAAAAGAAGGTCGTCCTTCTCGACTTTTACACCACGTGGTGCGGGCCGTGCAAAATGCTGGAGCGCACGACCTGGAAAGACGGGAATGTCCGCGCCTGGCTCCGTGCCAACACCGTCGCGCTCAAGATCGACGGCGATCGGAACTCCAAGCTGTGCGCGCAATTTGGAATCCGAGCATATCCCACGCTTTTGTTCCTGCGGAGCGACGGCGAGGAGTTGAAACGACTGATCGGCTATCGCGATCCGCAGGAGTTTCTTGCCGACGCGAAAGGTGCCGTCCGCGACCGGTACGGCGTTTCCCGTGCCGGGACTTCGGTTGAGCCTCGTGGAGCGAACGATCCGCTGAACCGAATGCAAAACGGCGCGGCGCTCGCCCAAAGGGGAAAACACAAGGAAGCGATGCACGAGTACTTCTGGTGCTTCGATCACGGGGTGGAGGCGAGCCCGGCCTTCAAGAGCATGCGCCTATCCTATCTCCTGGCGTATATCCGCCAACTCGGAAACGACTACCCGCCGGCGATCGATGCCCTCCGCGTTCGGCGGGATCGGGCGGAAAACGCCCTGCTCAACGATAAAACGGTCAAGAATACGACCGAACCCTCCGGCTATCCCCGGTCGCGCTTCGAAGCGGCGACGGAGGTTGCCGCGATTAATCGGGAACTGAATGACCAGGAACGAACCGCGAGCACGTACAAAAAATTGATGGCCCGGGGCGAGGAGGATCGCCGTGTGCTTTGCGTGCTTATCGATGACGCCATCGATCCGCTTATTCGGTCGAACGAATATTCGAGCATCGTTGCCGGCTTGCCGAATCCTCTGGCCGCCGTCGAGCAGAAGATTGAGAGCTACCATTCCATGAAGGAGGCTGAAGAGTCGGATCCTCAGAACACGGACCGCAGGTCCAGTGAGCTGTTTAGACGCCGGGCCCTGGAGCACGGAAGCAAGATTTTCGAAGCACTGGTGGGAGTCAAAGACTCGACGAACGCCCAGAAAATTGCCGCGCGACTCCTGAAGTTCGATGGCGGGCGGGCTATCTACGAGTCACTGATGGAGCACGCCCTTCGCGCCAAAGGACACGAACAAGTGGTTTGGTTGCTGGAGCTGGCCCGCAATAAGCTCGAATCGAAAGAATTTGCCAGTCTTGAAGTGCTGGCCACTCAATCCAAGTTGTACTAACCGCGACGACGCGGTGGAGTCAGATATTTGACAGCGACGTCTCTGGGACGCCCGCACAAATCCCCTTCGCGCGCTTCCTGCGCGGCGCCCTCCCACAATCGGGGACAGCCTCGTCGACAGCTTTCAATTAATTTACATGGAATTTACCGCACAATGGCTGGATCGGTTTTGAAATCCAGAAGCGCCGGAGGGCTCGATGGTTAGGTCACTTTCCGAATCGCAGGTAAATCGAGTCCGAATAGGCTCGCTTGGACGAGCCGAACCGTCTTTGCTATGATGTGCGAACCTCCGGGGTCCGGTGCCAAGAGCACCGAGGTTTAGAAATCAGAATAAAGCCGCCGGACGACACAAGCAACGAGCTTGTCGCCGCGCAAAAAGCGCCTTTTCGAGGGAACCGACGGGGTCGAAAAGCGCAGGGCACTCAGCCCGGTCGGCTTTTTGGGGCGCGTTGGCGCGGGGTGGTTGAAAACAATCGCGGACTAAATTCTCGAAGGTCGAATCTGAGTCTCCTCTACGTGAGCTTATCAATAATGTACAAAATGCGACTGTTATCCGTTGCTTTCATCGGCATCTCTCTCCACGCGGGCTGTGCGGTGCCTCAACCACGCGGCCTGGGGCAGTACGCCCGTGTTCAGGAGCCAAGCACCCGCGCGTGGTATCACCTTTACCTGCCGGTCGACTACGTAAAGAGCAAAGGCGCAGACTCCAACCCGCAGCCTCAGAAATGGCCGCTGGTCATGACCCTTCACGGAATGAAGCCCTATGACAACGCGCGGCCCCAGGAGCGCGAATGGGAACAGCAGGCTGATATCTACGGTTACATCGTCTGTGCTCCCGAGCTTGAGACCTGCGATTCGTTCATGGAATTCCCGTTGACGAGGGAACACCAATACGTGCTGGAAGATAAACGTAACGTGATCGCCATCATGGACCACGTTTTCGCCACGACAGCAGCCGACCCGCAAAGGGTGCTTGCGACAAGCTGGTCTTCCGGCGGCTACCTGGCGCACTATCTTACGAATCGCTTCCCCGACCGCTTTGCGTGTCTCGCGACCCGCCTCTCCAACTTCTCGGCCAAGCTCATGGTGGAAGACACGGTGCCGCAATACCGCGAACGCATGCCCGTGGCGATTTTCATGGGTGATGGCGATTTCCCGGCCTGTAAGCGTGAATCACAAGAGGCCACGGCGTGGTATCAGGCGCGCGAGTTCCGCATCGTTCGCGCTTCGATGGTTGACAACATGGGCCATCAGCGAATCCCGCAGACCGCCGCCGCCTTCTTCGCCGAACAGTTAGGAATTGAACCCCTCCACCCGGCCGAAGGGGCGCGGACCCTGGGTGCGATGATGATGACGGACTATTATCCGCCGCGAGAAATGATCGCCAAGTTCTCGCCGGTCATCAGTGTGGCATCGCGTCCGCCCCAGGGTCAGGCCAAGGTTGTGCCAACCGCCACCAGTCAATGACGTCGCCGAAGAACTTGGGTGAATACAAGATCCACCCATACAGGATTCACGCATCACAAGATCCTCAGGGTTCGGCAATTAGAAAAATGTCGCACGGTTCATGTCGTCGCGATTATAAATGTCTTAATTTTGTCAATTGTCGTTTCGTGTCAGGACCATTTGTTGGCTTGTAAAAAAAAATAAAAAAACACTTGCATTTCCTGCGCGCGACGATACCATACCGCACCTGAACGGGAAAACTCGAAAACCGTTCGAGGGGTTCCGCGAGAATTTGAAAGCTAGACATCGGTTGACTAGATAAGGGGCAGCTCGCCACGGCGAGGGGCTCGTCGAAGAGTAAGCCGATGCGAACGAACGCCAAGGGTGTTCGATCGCATCGGCTCTTTGCGTTTTACGAATCTCGAGTCGGTCATTGTGACCGTGGGAAAAACGCCCGATGAAAAAAACCCATCTCAGCATGGCGCGGCAGATTGCGGAAGCAATCGGCAATTTTGAGTTGCGGACCGGAAGCTATCTTCCCAAGTCGATCACCGTGGTGATGAGCGACAGTACTTTGGTCATCACGCTGCACGGAGCCCTGTCCCCCGTCGAGCAGACGCTGGCGCAAAGTGCGAGCGGCGCCGATCGGTTACAGGAGTTCCACCAGGCGTTGTTTGCCAACGCTCCTGGCTCACTTCGGCAAGAGATCAAGAAGATCACCGGGATGGAAGTGTGCGAAGCCGCCACGGAGATTGAGCCGGCCGCTGGTGCCGTCGCAAAAGTATCCACCTCCGGGACCGTGGTACACGTCCTATTGCTCGAAGGCGGCGTGCCCACGGATACATGGAGCGGAATGGGCCCAAAAGCCGAGGACGCGGAAATAACGAAAGAACCATGCCTGGTTTGTACGGACAAAAGGAAGAGCCCGTGATTATGAACGCGTTTGTAACCGGCGCAACCGTGACACCGGCGGTCCTGAGGCGTTGGGTGCGTGCCGCCGCCTCGAGTTCCGCCAAGTGGGACGCATCGGTTCGTAGGCTGCCACTGCGTCAACGCGTGCAGCGGTTGGACGGAGCCAGGAACAGGAGGTGTTGATGACGTGATATCAATCTCAAGCGAAGTTTGCAGAACGTAAGATGTTTTTCGTATCAGTTCCACCATCGGAACGCAACTTCGGGGAGCGGCGAAGGCCGATCTGCCCAGAATCGAGAAAAAAACATGTTGTCCACAAGCTTCAAGATCACATGCCTATTACTGTTTTGCGGCGCCTTGCTGGCGCAGACGGGATGCAACTGCGCCCAGGGTGAATGTGTGCAGGCCAAGGCGCCAACCCCGTGCGCGAAGCCGTGCGAACCACGCGCTGCCTGCTGCCCCAAACCGGCCGGCGAGATGAGCGCGTTCCTGCCTCCCAACGCCAAGCCCGGCGAGTGCTATGCCAAGGTATTCGTTCCGCCGACATTCAAGAACATTTCGGAACGAGTTCTCGTTCGCGAGGCATCCGAGACCGTCGAAGTCATTCCCGCCAAATACGAGTGGGTCGAGGAGAGACGCCTCGTGAAAGACGCTTCCACGGAACTCGAGGTCCTGCCCGCGCAATTCGCGCCCCGGGAATTGACGATTCAAACGAATCCCGGTCACACCGACTGGGAGGTCAACAAGAACGCCACTTGTGCGCATCCCAAGGAGCAGCCGGCTCGAGATGTCTTCTGTCTCGTGAAACATCCGCCCGAGCACCTGACCCTTCAGACCCAGAGAGTCTGCAAACCCCCGGAGATTCGGACCGTCAGCATTCCGGCCGAATATGAAACCGTGCGCCGGCAACGGCTGGTGTGTGCCGCCACGACAAAGAGGACCTGCATCCCGGCGGAATACGAGACCATCGAGAAGACCGTAAAAGTCTGCGATGGCCGGATGGCCTGGAAACTCGTGGCTTGCGATCACCCGGAAGCCGAGAAGGTGACGGCCGGTGCGGATCAACCTCAAACGATCGCAACGGTGAGTGCACAGCAGAATCGGCCGTAACGATTAGCGCGCTCGGGAATGCGGTGAAGGCCCGGCAACCAGGCAGAACCCACTTCCCGTGGGCGTGAACGAACGGCCCAGCCAACTCCTCGAGCGGGGCGAAAGAGCCGCCGCTCGAGGACCGCTGGCGCGCAGGGGGACGATGCAAACCCCGGCTCAGCTTCGGAATTTCCCAGGGGGTGAGGCCGAGGTTTTGGCGTTCGATCCGGTCGGTGCGCAAGTTGCGCACATGAGCGGATCGACGTGGGACAAAAGAGGCCCGTTGCGTTGTCGACACCGGCCGCGCGGCATGGCACCGATTCTGGAGGATTTGACATGACTCCCGCAATTCGACGCGCGCTGGTCGTTTTTCCGCTGGGCCTGATCCTCTGGGGATGTTCGCATTCAACGAAATCGACCGTTCAAACAGCTTCCTCGGAACGCGAAGAAGCGTCACCGCCCAGCCCCGTCCACATGACCCTGGTTCGGCAGGAGTCGCCGCCCGAACTCCCCACGTATCCCAGCGTCGATTTCGAGGAGCTCAGCGAGCATATTCAAAACAAGAGCGCCGTCATCGTTGACGCCCGGAGCGCAAAGTCATTCTCCGGAGGGCATGTGCGCGGAGCAATCAACGTCCCCGCCGGCGAAAAGGAAGCCTATACCGAGCAATACCTGCGACAGCTGGACCATGACCGGCTCATCATCATCTATTGCAGCAATCCAACCTGCCACGCGAGCGACATGTTGTACGAGTATCTCGCTTCGCAGGGGTTCACCAACATGCGGCTTTTTGTTCCCGGTTGGCAGCGGTTGGCATCGGCCAAGGAGCTGCGATAGCGTAAGTGGGCCCCCCGAACGCAGCGCTGTCGCGCCCCAAGCGTCATGCCCGGACGTTGTTCTTCTTCGTTTCGCGAATGGGGGGCAACTCGGCGAGGGTAAAGACGATGAGTTCCTCGCCGGTAACGGTGCTAATGTCGTGGTGCAAGCTTAACACGTTCACGCCGGTCACTTCTTGAATCATGGCCGCCATCCGGGGCCGCGCCGACTCAATCAACTGGGTGCGAACCTGCTTGAGCAGGTCCCGCCCGTCCGCTGACGTCAGTGATTGAACCAGATGCCGTTCGGCCGCGGTCAAGACTCCCTTGAGCCGAACGACGAGAAGTTCGCCGACCAGGTGGGCATGAATATCCGCCGGTCCCCGGCCCATGTATTCCAACTCAAAGCGGCGAATTACCTCGCAGATGGCGGCTTCGATTTCTCCCTGAGTTTTCATGGCAACCCTTACCTGTATGGCTCACCGATTCAGGCTCCAGAGAGAGGGGCCTATCTATCCAATCCGTCAAGGCTTAAGTGGTTGTCGTACCAAATGATATCCGGAAAAAGAGGGGACATCCAGGGGAAGGGGATCAACCACGTGAAAGCTCCCTCAGGGCTCAGAATGCTGTGCCCAAGGTGCTTGGGATTGTTCTGAAACTGCCGCGCCGCCGACCGCGTAATTGCTCGTCAGATTGCGCTTAATGCCTCCATGAGGTCGGCCACGATGTCCTCCCAGTCTTCCAGACCGCAGCTCAGGCGAATGCCGCCGGGGACAATGCCGCGCTGCATGAGCACATCGTGCGGCACCGCCGAATGCGTCATGCTGAACGGACATTCAATCAGCGTTTTGATTTGTCCGAGGCTGACGGCCAGGCAGATCGCATAGGAGTTGCGCGCAATGTAGTCGACGAATCTCCGGCCGACCGCGGCATCGTCGCGTTCGCCCTTGAGTACAAAATACAACATGCTTCCCGGTGCGAAGTGTCCCTTTGGATCGCACATTTGCTTCTTCGCGAGGGCAAACTGGGGAAACGACTCCAGGCCGGGATAACGAACCATCTCTACCTTCGGATGCCCGGCAAGATGGCGAGCCACGTGATGCGCCGTCTTCTGATAGTTGGCCATTCGCGCCGCCAGTGACGGCAACCCGTAAACCAGCGTGGCCCACGCCGCCTTCGGCGACAGAATGCCGCCGAAGTCCTTGCGATGCATGAGCAGTTGATTTCTCAGCGATTTCGGCGCGATCACGGCACCGCCGACGTCGGTGCCGAAGCCCCCGATGCCTTTCGTGAGCGAATGGCAAACGATGTCCGCCCCGTGCCGCAGAGGACGCTGGCAAACCGGCGTTGCAAAGGTGTTATCGACAACCGACCAAACCTTTTCGGAAGCGGGTCGGTCGCGGTTCACCTCGTCGACGACGCGGCGCACGGCCTGGATGTCGATCAGCGACATGTCCGGGTTTACCGGCGTCTCAAAATACACGACGCGAGTATTTTTCAGGATTGCGGCGCGGAGCGCCCCAGCATCGGTAAAGTCAACAAAACGAACCGTTATTCCAAATCGCGGCAGCCATCTGGTAAACAGCGAATAGGTGCAGCCGTAGACAACATGATGTGCGACGAGATCCTCGCCGCTGCGAAGCAGGCAACCCACGGCCGCCGAAATGGCCGCCATGCCCGATGCGAAACAGAGCGCTGTTTCCCCGCCCTCGGCGACGGCCAAGTTGTCCTCGAGCATTCCGCGAGTCGGCTCGTCGAGTCGGTCGTAGATGTAGATCGGGTCGTGGAGATCGGCCGAATCGTGCGCGAAGTCTTCAAAGCCCTGGGTCCCCCGTTCCGCCGAATCCAACCGAAAGGTGGCCGAACTGGAGATCGGCGGTACGACGTGATGTGAGTAATCCCAGCGCCGGCTCCGCGAGGCGCCATGAATCATCCGTGTGCGGTTATGCGCCTGCCGTTCGGACTCCCTGTCGGAATGCGAATTCCCTGCCACAGGCACCTCCTCCGCTGACGCTGCAGGCGAAGAACTGCCAACGTTGTTGTATGGATATCAAGCAATCTACGTGCCAGCGTGAGATTCGCGGCAGGCGGCTCCGGCCTGCGGGCCAAGAACGAACCGCCTTGCGTGAAAACCCGCAATTGGTACGGAATTTCACGCACTGGAGCGTTCGCGTAATACGGATACCCGCGTCGAATAAGTGACGCCGAACAAAACACTTGCGGAGTGGCACGGATATTGCAGGTCCATCTCAAAAGCAATGAGGGTTGCACGTGGTGACAAGCATCGCCGAAACGCTGTGGCCGGCAAACTCAGGCGCCCGACATCCATCAACTTTGCGGGCCGGCAACCGTGCAGATGTCTTCAGGCTGTCCACGAGGACACAAAGACCCGTATTGGCATTGGGAGGTGAACTCAAAGCCGCCTTTGCTTTTTATCACGACACCACTGCAAGGCTGAGTCGAAGTAACTGGAATCTGACTGATCCAATGCAGTACCGGAACTATTGTGCGGCCATAAAACAACTCCTGGGTGATTCGGAACTAAAACCGGAATTCGTCGCACACGACCTGCATCCCAACTATCTGTCCACCCGTCTCGCGTTGCAGATGGGCCTGCCGACGATCGGCGTGCAGCACCACCACGCACACGTGGTGAGCGTGATGGCCGAACGGCGCATCGTGAAACCCGTGATCGGAATCTGTTGTGACGGCGTTGGCCTCGGCACGGACCATGCGGCGTGGGGCTGCGAGATCCTGCATTGTCGCATGGACAAGTTCACCCGATTGGGGCATCTGGAGTATTTCCCGTTGTTGGGCGGCGATGCGGCGGCCATCGAAACGTGGCGACCGGCGCTGGCGTTGGTTCAACAGGCGTTTGGCGAATTATGGCAACGGGAGACTGCTGAGTCGTTCGATCGGGTACCTGAAGCCGTGTTAAACGGTGTAGCCCGTCTCAACCAGACGAAACTCCCCGTTCCTCAGACCTCCAGTCTGGGCCGAGTCTTCGACGGTGTGAGTTTCCTTCTCGGCCTCTGCAACAAGAACGAGACCGAGGCTCAAGCCGCGATCGCTCTGGAAAACGCGGCCCGAGATGACGAGTCGGATCCCTATCCGTATGAGACTCGAGCAGGCCCGGAAGGTATCCGCATGTCTCTCGCCGGCGCCGTTCGCGCGATCCTGCACGACAGGATGAGACGCGCTCCGTGCAGCCTGATCGCCAGCCGTTTTCACGAGACCGTCGCCCGGATGCTGGTTGCGACGGCGGACATGGCGGCGGAGCAGACGGGCGTCCGCACGATCGTGTTGGCCGGGGGATGTTTCGCGAATCGACGGCTACGATCGCGCGTGATAGCGCTACTGCAACGGGCTCAGTTTCAAGTCGTGGTTCCCGAACGCGTCCCGATGGGCGACGCGGGATTGGCGCTCGGGCAGGCGGTCGTCGCCGCAGCCATCCTTGAGAGGGCCGGATGATGTGTCTCGCGGTTCCAGGCAAGATCATTGAATGTGGAGACGAGCAGGCCCTCGTCGATTTTCAGGGCAATCGGCTGAAGATCAGTCGCGTGCTCACCCCCGAGGCGAATGCCGGCGACTGGGTGCTCGTTCATGCCGGTTTCTCAATCTGCACCATTCAGGAGCAGGATGCACTCGAGACGTGGAGCTACTTGAAGCAATCTTACGGAACGGACATCGATGAGACCGTCGGCGCGGGAGCGGACCCATGATCCCCGACCGGCTACAGGCTCTTCGCGGCGAACTCTCCGACCTGTGCGCGGCGGTCGGTCGCCGTGTACAGATCATGGAGGTCTGCGGCACTCATACCGTCTCGTTTTTTCGGAGCGGAATTCGCTCGATCCTGCCCGCGAACCTGCGGCTCAGCAGCGGACCGGGTTGCCCGGTCTGCGTCACTGCGCAGCGACACATTGACGCCGCCATCGAACTGGCCGGTCTAGACGGCGTTATCCTGGCGACCTACGGCGACATGCTGCGCGTGCCCGGAAGACTCGGAAGCCTTGAGAAACTGCGGGCCAATGGAGCCTGCATTCGCGTCGTTAACTCCGCCCGGACGGCCCTGGAACTCGCGCGCGGGCATCCTGACCGACCGGTGGTCTTTCTCGCCGTCGGATTCGAGACGACCGCCCCAGCGACCGCTGCGGTCGTCCTGCAAGCCGACCGTGAGCGCATTGAGAACTTCAGCGTCCTGTTGTGCCACAAGCTCGTGGTCCCGGCCATGTTGGCCCTGCTTGAGGCAGGCGATGTGCCGCTCGACGGTTTTCTCTGTCCTGGGCACGTCAGCGTCGTCATTGGTTCGGAGGCGTATCGAGCTGTCGTCGAGCAGCATGGCAAGCCCTGCGTGGTAGCAGGGTTTGAGCCGGTGCAATTGCTCTCCGGGCTGGTCCATCTTTTGCGGCAGATCAAATCGGGCCGCGCGCTACTGGAGAATGTTTATCCCGCAGTAGTCTGCGAGAAAGGCAATGGTGCGGCACTCGCCCTGCTCGAGCGCGTTTTTGTTCCCGCGGATGCGCCGTGGCGTGAGCTGGGGACTATTCCCGACAGCGGCCTCGAGTTGAGGCCACTCTTCAGTCGATTTGACGCATTGCGCCGCTTCAGCGTGGAACTGGGTGACGACCGGGATCATCCGTCGTGCAAGTGCGGGGAAGTCATCCAGGGGAAAGTCGAGCCGGCAGATTGTCCGCTCTTCGATCGTGGCTGTACGCCCCTCACGCCCATCGGGCCGTGCATGGTCAGCGGCGAAGGGACGTGCGCGGCATGGTTCAAGTACGGGGGAGCGATAACGGCGCGAGCGCGACTCCGCATTGCGAATTCCAGAGGAGTTACGCCATGTCCAGCCTGATGATGCAGACCGAACGCGTCATGCTCGCCCACGGCGGCGGAGGGGAGTTGATGCAGCGGCTCATCCGCGAACACGTGCTGCCCAACCTTCAATCCGGAGGCGCCACGGTTATGAAGAGGGTCGTATCGGCGTCCTCGTCGCGGCGCAGTGTGTCGGATGGAACATTGACGGATAGTGCCATCGTTCCGTGGCACGGCGCCGACGTCGTCTTCACGACGGATTCATACGTCGTCACTCCGATCGAGTTCCCCGGCGGAGATATCGGCCGCCTTGCGGTTTGCGGGACGGTCAACGACCTGGCGGTCATGGGCGCCGAGCCGATCGCAATCAGTCTGGGGTTGATCCTCGAAGAGGGACTGCCGCTGGAGACACTGGACCGCGTCATGCGTTCCATCGGGATCGCCGCCCACGAAGCCGGCGTCGAAATCGTCACCGGCGATACGAAAGTCATTGAGCGAAGAAGCGATGAGCCCGAGCTGATGATAAACACCGCGGGCGTGGGACGGCTTCGCGCGGATGCGAATCTCAGTATCGCCCGCGTAACGCCCGGCGACTGTGTCCTCATCAATGGCCCCATCGCTGAACACGGCTTGGCGATCACCTCCGTCCGCAGCGGGCTGGAATTCGACACGCCGTTGCGAACGGATGCGGCCCCATTGAATTCTCTAATCGTACACTTGCTTGACAGCGGCGCGGACGTGAAGTTTCTGCGTGACGCCACGAGGGGCGGCCTCGCTGGCGTTCTCGCCGACATCAGCGAAGAGAGCGGTCTGAGCATCGAAATCGACGAGTCCAAGGTCCCTATCTCATCGACCGCCCGACAGGCAGCGGAGATGCTCGGGTTGGACCCCCTGACCGTAGCCAACGAGGGCAAGGTGGTTTGCGTCGTCTCCCAATCTGATTGTGCTAAAGCACTTACGCAAATGCGCGCCCACGGGCTGGGCTGGCACGCCACATGCATAGGTGTCATGACGGAAGACCGGCCGCCGCTTGTTGAGCTCGTCACTCGACTTGGCGGGCGGCGTATCGTCCAGCGGCCATACGGCGAGGAATTGCCGCGGATTTGTTAGTGACTGCCTCCCGAAAGGATGGGCAGAATGCCTCGAATCAGGTTACCGCCGGCGGTTCGTAAGTTAGGGCGCGTGGTCCTGCTGATCGTCCTTGGTTACCCGCACCTCCTAATTCTGTTGCCTCTCAGTTCGTGGCTCACCGTCCACGCTTTTCGCGGATGGATGAACCTCGAGCGGCCGTTTGGTTGGGGAATTGCCAACCTGGTTCGCGGAATCGGTTTTACTGTCGGAATGTTCGTCTTTGCCGCGCTGATGCTGGTCTATCTCGCGGCGGTCGCCTATGTCGGTTGGAAGGGCCACGGCAGAGTGTATCGCCGGGGCTCGTGGGCCGCGGTCCACCGGCCGTGGTTGCATGGCGTCATCTCGCGTGACTGCCTGATCGAGCGTATCGAATCGCTCGCGCCGACACACGCGCTCGTCGGTCCGGTGCTTCGCGACGAGCCGCGGTCGTGTCCGCGGAAGCGGTTTTTCTATCAGACTGTTTCGCGGGCAGACGAACTGGCGCTGGACTTCGATTGCTGCGTGTATAGCCCGAAAGCGACGCTGCTTCCGCCGCGCGAGACACTTTTCCGGTTCGACTCGCGCAATCGCCACTTTGAAGCGGTTCCCGTCTTCTCTTCTGAACAGACGGCGCTGGTCGGCGTTCACCCGTGCGATCTCCATGCAACCCGTCTTCTGGACGAAGTCTTCTCGCACGATCAGCGCGACCAGCATTATCTGAAGCGCAGGGCTAATTTGTTCGTGGTGGGGATCGACTGCCCCGGTCCTTGTGCGCCGGACGCTTTCTGCCGCGACATGCAGACCTGCGACGCGAACAGGGGGTTCGACGTGCTGCTCTATCCGTTCCCCGTAGACGAAAAAGCGCGGCCCCCGGCCGAGTGTCGAGATGCGAAGGACTACGGCGTCGTGTTCGGAACGGACGCCGGGCGCAAATGGCTGCGGGCGTCCGAGGGCGCGGCGCTGCGCGAGCCGACGTTTGAGGAGGAATGTCGATTTGAACGGTACTTGGAGCGCAAAGACGGCGCCTTCCCACGTCGGCTCCAGAAAACTCGGGCGCAGCTTCCCGCCGTCTTGCAACGTTCATACGATTCGCTCGTCTGGAAGGCCACGGCCCAGCGATGCTATTCGTGTGGATCGTGTAATCTCGTCTGCCCGACCTGTTACTGCTTCGATATTCAGGACGAGACCGGCCTGTCCCCTGGCTGCGGAGTGCGGGAGCGAACCTGGGACGGCTGTATGTTGCACGACTTCGCATTAGTGGCCGGAGGTCACAACTTCCGCGGAAAAGCGGCCCAGCGGCTCCGCCATCGGATCACCCGCAAAAGCGCGTGGATCGAGCAGCGCACCGGATTGTCCGGATGCGTGGGCTGCGCGCGCTGCGTGCGTGCGTGTACCGCCCACATCAGCATCGTGGACATCCTGAACCAACTCGCCGAGGAAGTCGACAACGTCCAATCCGCGCACTTACCGGCCGATGCGCAGAAACCCGGAGGCTGACATGATTGCCGAAGGATACCACATTCTGTTAATCGACGACGACCCGGACATCCACCACGCCGTCCGAGCCATGCTTCCTGAGCCGGAGTTTCATGTCACGTGCTGCGCGACCGGTCCCACGGGGCTGGAGGCCATGCGCCAAAGCCCCCCGGACCTCGTTCTGCTCGACATCATGCTCGCGACGCCTTCGGAGGGCTTTCATCTTTGTTACGTGATGAAGGAGGAGCCGCGGCTGCGCGACGTGCCGGTCATCATGATCTCGGCCATTGGCGAGCGGGTGGGCATGGATTATGCAAAAGAACTGGGCACGGACTATGTGCCCGCCGAGGCTTTTCTGGAAAAGCCGCTTGACGCGGCAACACTTCAGCGCGCCGTGCGGAGATTCCTGCGAGTGAGAACTTAGATGACAGTGCGGAGCGTTACATCGTGGTCGAATAAGACGAGCCAAGGGGACCGCGGATCCACGGAAGAACTCGAGCCGCTGCTCTCGCTTCAGCCTCTCTTGTGGTATATCCAGCTGCGCTGGGCCTTCATCGCCGTGTCGCTTGTCGCGCTGGCCATCGAGCGAATTGCGCAGCCGGATTTCTTGCGCCCGCAGCAGATTGTCTGGGCGCTGGGCCTGTTGGCCCTGCTCAACGTCGTATGGCTGGGTATGCACCGTTCGCTGACCGGTCAGCAGGCGGGCGAGGGCGCGTCTCCGGCATCACCGCGCGCGGTGCTCATGTTCGCCCACGGCCAGATTGCGACAGACCTGCTTGTCCTGACCGCGATCGTGCGCTTCACCGGTGGGCACGAGAGTCCGCTGGCGATCTTCTACGTATTCCACATGGCCCTCGGCTCGTTGTTATTGCCCATTCGGCACGCCCTGCTCGAAGGTCTCTGGGCGATTGGCCTATACGCGGCGGTAGCCCTGGGCGAACTGGCCGGCGTGATCACACTTCATTATCCTCCCCTGCCTGCAGCGCCCGTTGTCGCCGGCGCATCCAACTCCATCAATGTCGGGGCGGCGATCATCGCGATGTCGTCCGGCGTTCTGGGGACGCTGTACCTGACCGGCACCATCGCGGCGCGGCTTCGGCGGCGCGAACTCCAGCTTCAGACCGCCAATGCGGCCCTCCGCGCGTCGCAGGCAGCGGTTCGCGAGCTTCAGGAACGTCGCTCGCGCTTCATGCAGACGGCGGCCCACCGCCTAAAAAGCCCGCTGGCCACCATCCAGACTCTCGCCGGTCTCGTTCGAGATGGGATCGTGCGCGAGGGCGCCGCCCAGCAGACGTTTTCTCGCATCGTTAACTGCTGCAAGGAGGGCACCCTGCATGTGACCGAGTTGCTCACGCTGGCCCGTGTGCAGGACGCCGATCCGCAACGACACGAGCTGTCGTATGCCGACGTCGGCGAAGTCGTCGCGGAGCAATGCGCGGCATACCAGCCGGTGGCGACCGGACGAGGGGTGAGCCTGGCGTGTTACGCACCAAAGAGCGTGAATCTCCTGGCCCATGTCGATCCGCGCGATCTGGGCGACTGCATCGCAAACCTCGTCGACAACGCGCTGAAATACACACCGTCACCCGGAAAGGTCTCCGTCTGGGTCGAGCGCCCGGAAACGGAGGAGGACGGCGCGGCGCCGTGGATCGCCGTCCATGTCGATGACACCGGCATCGGTTTTGACGCGGACCTCCTCGCTCAGCTTCATCGCAACGGAGCCGCCACGTTCGACGCGTATCGCCGTGGAAACAACGCTCTGGCGGCCGGGATCCCTGGATCAGGACTTGGGTTGGCGATCATCGGCGCAGTGGTCGAACAGGCGGGCGGGCGGATCGACATTCGTTCCGTACCGGGCTGCGGAACGCAATGCACGCTGCGACTTCCGCCGTGCGATGCTCCCGCTCCCCGCGCCGCCGTGACCGATGCCCTCGTGACTTGCTCGGAATCGCCCCCCGCGCCGCTTGAGCCGGGGAATGACTTCGTCCCAGGGCAGCGCGGCAGTGACGACGATTCGACGACGGGCTGGAACGCCGAGCCGGCAGCGCCCACTCTCATTGCTGGGAGGTCCCATGCGTACCGTTGAAACCACTTGCGCCGACCCCACCGACGTGTATCTGCCCGAGCCGGCGGACGTACTGTCGGTGCGCAGCCTTACGGCGCTGGAGAAACACTACGAACTGCATCTGCAAAGCGGTTCGCCGCTGGACCACACTCCGGGGCAGTTCGTTCAAGTCTCTATCTTCGGCGTCGGCGAGTGCCCGATCTCCATCTGCTCGTCCCCGACGCGGCCCCAGACCTTTGAGCTGGCCGTCCGCCGAGTCGGCGATGTTACGTCCAAAATACATGGCCTCTGCGCGGGAGACACCATCGGCATTCGCGGACCGTTGGGCCACGGCTTCGACACTAAGGCCCTCGAGGGCCGAGACATCGTGATCGTAGCCGGCGGATGTGCGCTCGCACCAGCCCGTTCGCTCATTCACTATATCCTGGACAAGCGCGACCGCTTCGGTGCATTTCATCTGCTCTATGGAGCGCACTCGCCGCCCGAGTTGCTCTTCCGCGATGAGCTGGAGGCCTGGCAATCCGACCCGCGCCTCCAATGTCGCGTCACGGTCGACCACGCGAGCGCCTCCTGGCACGGGCACACGGGTGTGGTGACGCGCCTGTTTACCGAGTTGCCCCCCCTGAACCCGGCAAGGACGCGTGCCGTCGTCATAGGGCCGCCGGTCATGTTCAAATTCGTCATGCTCGAACTGCTCGAGCGCAACATTCCCGCCGGCAATGTGTACTGCTCGCTGGAGCGACGGATGAAGTGCGGCATTGGTAAATGCGGACATTGCCAGGTCAATAACCTCTATGCATGCATGGAGGGGCCGGTTTTCAAATATTCGGAGTTGGCCACCGTGCGTGAGGCGATCGAATGAAACCAGTCCCCAACATCCTTCCGTCGATCGGTTGCCCCGTTGGTCAAGCCGTGGGTGAGCCGGATAGCGCCCGGCAGCCGCGCATTGCCGTCTTCAGCCTCACGGGGTGCGAAGGCTGCTCACTGGCCATCCTGGAGCTGGAAGATCAGTTGCTGGATATCCTCGGCGCCGTTGAAATCGTCAATTTCCGCGAAGGCAAGTCCGAACGCGAGTGGGACATCGATATCGGCTTTGTGGACGGCGCTGTCTCAACTCCGCACGACGAGGAGGAAATCCGGCACTTTCGCAAGTGCTGCAAGACCCTCGTGGGAATCGGGGCCTGCGCGTGCCTGGGCGGCATCAATACGCTTAAGAAATACCAGGATCCCGAAGAATATCGCCAATACGTATATGGCGACAAGGCGATCCACTTCCCGACGCTCGACGCGCGCCCACTCTCGGCCGTCGTCAAGGTGGATTACGAGTTGCCGGGTTGCCCCATGGTGCGCGAGGAATTCCTGCGGTTCGTCAAATGCGTCCTGAGCGGCCGCACGTTCCATTTGCCGACGTACCCGGTCTGCGTGGAGTGCAAAAAGCATGAATATCGCTGCCTCTACGACATCGGTCAGATCTGTCTCGGCCCCATCACGCGCGCAGGATGCGCGGCGATCTGCCCCCAGTATGGATCGAAATGCGAAGGATGCCGCGGAATCCTTGGCGACGAGGCATTGAAGGCCTTCGTCAGGAACATGCATGAGCAATACGGCGTTCCTGCCGAGGAAGTCCTGGCCGGCCTGCGGCTCTATGGCGCGTTCCAGAAGGAAGAGCTCTCATGAAGAGCGTCACCATCGATGTAAAGGAAGTCACCCGCGTCGAGGGCCACGGCAACATCGCCGTCCGGCTCGACGATGGCGAAATTACGCGGCTCGAGCTTCAGATCGTCGAGAGTCCGCGCTTTTTCGAATCGTTTTTGCGCGGCCGCCGCTTCGACGAAGCGCCGCATATCACCTGCCGGATTTGTGGCATTTGCAGCGTGGGGCACACGACCGCGAGCCTCAAGGCCATCGAGGCAGCGTGCGGCATTACACCAAGCGACCAAACCGTCTTGCTGCGAAAACTGATCCTCTATGGCGAGGAGCTGCAGAGCCACTTCCTTCATCTGTATTTTCTGGCTGTGCCCGACTACCTCGGCGTAGGGTCGGTCATTCCCCTTGCAAAAACTCATCCAACAGTGGTTCAACGGGCGCTGCGGATGAAGAAGCTGGCCAATGACATCTGCGCGGCCGTTGGAGGACGGCACATTCATCCCATCGCCTTGCACGTGGGCGGGATGACCCACGTTCCCGCAAGTGATGCGCTGACGGACCTCAAGCGGCGGCTGGAGGATTCCCGGGAGGACCTGGCGGAGACGGTCGCCCTTTTTTCCCAATTAAAAGTCCCCGCCCTGAATCGCGACACCGAATACCTGTCTCTCAAGGTTACGAACAATGGCGAGTACGCCTTCTACGATGGCGACATCGTATCGACCAAGGACCCTCGGCCGACGAAGGTCGCGGACTATCGTCAACGCGTCATGGAAACCGTCGTTCCGCACTCGGCGGCCAAACATTGCCGGACGCCCGTTTCGAGCACCTTTGCCGTCGGCGCGCTGGCGCGCTTCAATAACAACCACGATCAACTCCATCCGGCGGCGAAGGCCGTTGCGAAGACACTGGGTTTGGCTGCGCCTTGCAATAATCCTTTTCACAACAACACCGCCCAGCTCGTGGAAACCGTGCATTGCGTGGAGACGTGCATCGAGTTTATCGATGAACTGCTGACCCGCGGGCTCGCGGTCGAACCGCTCGCTGCCCCGGCGCGGTTCGAACTTGGTGCGGGAGCCGCGGAAGTTCCACGGGGCCTGCTTTTTCATGAATACGGTCTCGATTCCAAGGGCCGAATCGAGAGCGCGAACCTGATTATCCCCACCGGCCAGAACCTCGCCAACATAGAAGAAGACATGCGCGCCTTGGTGAAGCAACTGCTCCAGGCCGGAAAGGCCAAAGAAGAGATGACATTGCAACTGGAGATGCTGGTGCGCGCCTACGACCCCTGCATTTCCTGCGCAACCCATTTTCTTGATGTGGAATGGATATGAACATGTGTCCGGACCGGCTACAACAGGTTTGCATCGTCGGCTGCGGTCGCTGGCTGCGCGCGGACGATCAAGTGGGGCTGTGCGTCGTCGAAGCGCTCATGAAGAATCCGAGACTGTCTGGCGCCCGGATTTATTTGACGGAAGCGCCAGCCGCCGACATTCCCAACTGGCTTGACGGAATCGCGTTGCTCATTCTCGTGGATGCGGCCCGAGGCTCGGTAGCGAATCCTCCGGGCAGCTTTCAGCGCCTCGTTTACGGGAGGGACGGCCATCGCCTTCACTCTCGCAATGCAAGAGACACGCACGGGCTCAGTGTGGACCTCGCGCTCAACTTGTCTGAGAGTCTCGCCCTCCTCCCACATGAATCCTGGATTTATGCCATCGCAGTCGAGAATTGCGGCTACGGCGAAGAACTCTCCGCGCCCGTGAATACGGCGGTCCCCAAGGTGTGCAACGCCATTCTGAACGACGTTCAAGCATGGCTCAAAGAATTGGAGCCATGCCATGCATGAATTGGCGGTAGCTCGGTCCCTCGTGGAGGCGGCAGACCGTGAGGCCGAGCGTTTTGGGGCACGAGCGGTCCTTTGCGTGCGCTGCCGACTCGGCGTGTTGAGACAGGTGGACTCCTGGCTGCTGCAGGAAGCCTTCAACGTCGCCCGCCAGGGAACGCTCTGTGAATCGAGCCGATTGTTAATCGAAAAGACGGATCTCAGCGCCGCTTGTGGAAAATGCGATGTCCGCTTCCCAATTCAAGACGGCCGGTGGGATTGCCCGGCCTGTGGGGCCGAAGGAACCGACGTCTCCGGCGGCGATGAACTGGAGTTGACGTCCATCGACGTTGAGTCGGACGACGAGTTCACCCAGCCGAGCAAACCAACAGCGGCGGATTGCGAGACGGGAGTTTCACGATGATGACGACGATTGAGGTGCTCCGCAACGTCTTTCAGCGTAACGACGACGCCGCATGCGAGAACAGGGCGCTGCTGGATCGCCACGGTATCGTGTGCTTCAATCTTCTCGGCGGCGCCGGGAGCGGCAAAACCTCTATTCTGGAGGAGTTGTTGCGTGCGATGAAGGACACCTTGCGCGTCGCGGTGCTGGAAGGCGATCTCGCCACGACCCGCGATTCCGAACGGATTGCGCGGCTCGACGTACCCGTGATTCAACTCTTGACGGATGGCGGATGTCACTTGAATGCGACCCTCGTCCAACAGGCCCTGGCTCGATTGTCCCTGGAAAGCCTCGATTTGATCATCATCGAAAACGTCGGGAACCCGATTTGTCCGGCCAACTTTAACCTGGGCGAGCATGATCGCATCAGCGTACTGAGCGTAGCCGAAGGCGACGACAAACCTTCCAAGTATCCACTCCTCTTCAAGAACGCTGCCCTCATCTTGTTGACGAAGTGTGACCTGCTTCCCCATACGAACTTCAAGGTGGCGAGCGCAATTCAGGACATTCGTCGCATCAATTCCCACACGCCGGTCGTCTTGACGAGCGCAAGAACTCATTCCGGTATCGACGAGCTTGAACAATGGATCGTCGGATACGTGCGCCGCAAAGTGTCGGGACCCCGAACACCGACTGTTGATCAACGGCGCCACCACAGAGCGACCAGCACGGAGCCGATGATCTCCACGATGCCATAGGCCGCGACGGCGAGCACTGCGGGCGTGTCGGCGAAGGTCCGCGTCGCGATGACCAGTCCGACGCCGACGTTGCGCAGCGATGTGGTCAGGGCCAGGGCACTGCGATCAGCGCGGCCCGGGCCGCCCAGGATCCATCCGGAGGCCAGACTGGCGATCAACAGAATCCCCATGCCCCCGAAGCCGACGAGCCGAATCTCCTTGAGCGCGGGAAATTGAATGACCAGAAGAAAACCGAGAGTAACCAGGCTGAGAATCGCGCTCAGTTTGTCCGACGGGGATTTCACTTTCTGCGCCACCGATGGCCACCCGTGCCGCACGGCGAGACCGATCATCAGCGGGGCCAATTGAGTGGCAAATAGTGCGGTCACCATGCCCGCCGCGTCCACCTGGAGCGGCTGATTTCCCCCCATGAGCGGAAGAAGGAAGCGGAGCATCAGGGGTGCGAGTAGGGCCGACGACCCGGCCAGAAACACCATCGTGCCGACGGCGGTGCTGACGTTGCCTCGGGCGAGCGCGGTGCAGGCCGGTCCAAAAGGGGCTCCGGGGCAAACCGCGAGGATGAGAAAACCCGCCGCGACCATTGGCTGGGCGTGGAAGAGAAACAATAGCGCGACCGTAAAGGCGGGGACGCAGACATAGTTGGCCAGCGCCGCCCGCAGGAGCAGCCCGCGGTTCCGGGCAACGGCGCCCAGTTCGGCGAAGGTGACGCCGAGCCCGATGGCCAGCATCATTTCGATCAACGTGATCGTCACCAGGAGGTTAGTAATCCGTTCGAGCGACAAGATCACTCCTTCACAGGTTTCAAGCAGGCGAACTGTCCGCGCCCTGCGTGTCCGCCGCTTCACGACGAAAAGCGTCAATCGCCGCGTGAACGGATGGATAGTACTTTATCCCGTCAGCCTTTTCGTGCAGCCCGATGCGCTCGAGTTTCTCGCGGAGCGGTCGGTTCGCGCGGGCGATCCCCAGGGCCACATGGTCCTTCTGTAATTCATCCGCCAGTCGGATCAACGCCTCGGACGCAGTCACGTCGACCTCCCACACCGCCTGCATGTCGATCAGGAAGCAGCGAACCGGATGGGGGCTGGAGGCGATCAACTCCCGAACGCGCTGTACGAAGTACTCGGCGTTGGCAAAGAAGAGCGGCGCGTAAAACCGATACGCGATCAGACCGGGGACTGTCTCGGCCTCCGGCGCCTCACCCAGATCGTGAAATCGCCCCGATTCGGGCACTTCGCGCAAGACTGCGTCCAATGGGCGGGCCAGACGCGCCAGGACATAAATCAACGACGCCATGACGCCGATCAGGATGCCCGGGACCACGCCGACCAGCAGCACGCCAGCGGCGACGACGAGGGCCAGTACGAAGCCCTTGCGACTTCCCCGGAAGAGTACGCGGTATTCGTGTATTTCGATGAGATGTACGCCGGCGGAGATCAGGATCGAGGCGAGCGCGACCGTGGGGAGCGGGCGTAGCAGGGGGGTGAGGAAAAGGAGAAAACCGACCAGCGCCCCGGCGGCGATCAGGCTGGCGAGCTGGGTTTTCCCGCCCGCGGCTTCGTTCACCGTCGTACGGGATTGGCTGGCCCCGACGGAGAAGCCCTGAAACAACCCGGCGGCGACGTTGGCCGCGGCCAGGGCGTAGAGTTCCTGGTTGGGGCGAATGTCATACCGGTTTCGCGCGGCGAACGCGCGGGCCAGCAGGACGGCTTCCGGAAAGGTCAACATGACGATGCCGACCGCCGCGGGCAGGAGTTCACGAATATCCTGAAGCGATAGGGTGGGAAAACGAAACGCGGGCAGGCCGCGCGGGACAAATCCGACGACGCTGACACCGCGACCCCCAAGATCAAACAAGCTGGAGATAATGAGCGCGACAATAAACACGACCAGCGCCCCGGGGATCCGCGGCGCGACCCGCCGCAGCACTTCAAGCACGGCGATAAACCCCACGCCTATGCCGAGGGTCAGGGGGTGGGTCTCGCGCAAACGGCGCGCCAACTCCGCCAGGAGCGGAAAAAAGTCGTGCTCGTGGGCGCGGATGCCCAGGAGCTTGCCGAGTTGCGTGGAAATCAAGATCAATGCCGCCCCGGTCAGATATCCCACCAGCACGGGTTTGGAAATGAAGTCGGCGACGACGCCGGCCCGGAGCCACCCCGCCAGTAGCATCAATCCCCCGCCGAGGAGGGCGGTGATCGCGGCCAGGGTGACCGCGCGCGACGGATCGTCGGCGGCGAGCGGTCCGACGGCGCCGGCAACGAGAAGTGTGATGGCCGCGTCGGGTCCGGCGATGACTTGTCGCGAGCTGGCGAACAGTGCGTAGCCGACAAGGCCGGCCAGCGCGGCATACAACCCATGAACCGGCGACAGTCCCGCTAACTCGGCGTAGGCGATGACCGAGGGGATCATGACGACGCACACGCTGAGGCCGGCGAGCAGGTCAGAACCCAACCCGTAGCGCGAGTACGACCGGAACATGCTTAGAATCGGGATGAAGTTTCCGAGGCGGCTCGTGAGGATCGAGGCCATGCCGTTATTCTAACTGTTGTCAGACCTCTTGCGAGTTTGTTTCGCGCGTGCCGCCGACACCCTGGGAATCGCTGACCCCGGCCAGCGCGCGGTCATCCAATTCCGGGAAATTGCGTTCGGCGGAGCGTTGCAGGCGGTTCAGTTCCTGTCGAAGTATCGGCGCGCGCTGCGGCGGCAACGTATGAATCAGATTATCGAGCATGGCTCGCAAGCGTCGCGAGATCTGGATGCTTGTGCCCCCGAAATTGCGGATTTCCGTCACGGCGAGATAGACGAAATCCTCCCAGTCCGGCGTCCGGTACATGAGACGAATGCAGCCCTGCGCATCTCGAACAATCCCCTCGTCGAGATGGCGCAGACCGACCATGCGCAGAAGGCGATGAATCTGGTCAATCGCCAACACGGCGGTCGTCGGGTCGTTGATGGCGGGCGAAAGGCCCTTGGAGGCGATGTCGACGATGATCCGGAATGCGAAGGCCGGGTCCTGTTCGATGGTGCGCTCGGACCCCACGGCAATCGAATTGTGCAAGTCGCTCGCAGGCAATTCCGCGCCGCCTTGGAGAATGCGAAAGAGCGGCTCTTCAAGGGCGATGAATTCGCCGACCTGCGGAACGAGTTCAATCAAGCAATTATGGCGTTGGGCCAGCGACACAAGCCCGCGGACGTTGACCGCGAGGACCACGCCAGTCTTTGTACTGATGATCGTCCGCGTGGCTTCGCCTGCGCCGCCAGGTTCCGATGTCTTCGCTTCCGATTCTTCGAAAGGTTGAGGATAGATGTCTCGTATGACCTGACGCCCCAGGGAGGCGACGATGCGGAGGACGCCGCTGGGCCGCAGGAATTTTCCCACGTGGTCAATCATGTAAACGAAGAAGGCCACACTGAGCATGCAACTGTACGCCGCCACTCGCACCGCAAAGAGTGGTACGGTGTCGCTGATGCGAACGGCGACCGCGAGTGAAAAGGCAAAAGTGAATACGAAGATCGTCAGGGCCAATTTCGTGACCCGATCCTTGAAAAAGAGCGAGATCACGCGAGGGGTTAACTGGGCGCTGGCGAGCTGAATCGCGAGTAACAACGCCGACGAGACAAACACGATCAGCGTGAACATCGACGCGGCCAGCGTCTCCAGCAGTTCACGAGTCGCGCCGGGATCAAAGGTCGATTTCGACGGAATCCACTTGTCGGTCCAAAAGACGAGCGGACCGCTCAGCGCCGCCGCAACGAGGCCGAAGACCGGAAGTATCCAGATGGAACTCCGAACGTAGGTTCGAACGCGATACCACTGTAGCCAATTCATAGTGTGCTGATCACGGTCGCATTCTGCGTCGTGCCCTTCTCGACGAACGATGCTACCATGCGCGCCCGGACGCGGTCAAAGCACCGACTTCCGCGGGCGCCATTCGCCCTGGAGCGAGACGAGGGGCGAGGTCGATTGCAGCAGCAACCCTAGTCCTCCGATCCGATATTGCGGATCGACTCAGACGCATTCTCATGAGAGACCTGACATGACCGGGGAGATCGCAACAGCCGCCTCACTCCTCTTCCTTCTATTAGCAAGTCTGGAGTTGGGATTCCGCTATGGCCGGCGCCCGACCGTCGCCCGCGAGGCCCAGGCGGGCGGACATCTCGGCGCGATTCAGGGCGCCATGCTTGGACTGCTGGCCTTGCTCCTGGGCTTCAGTTTTGCAGGGGCGGCCTCCCGATTCATGGAGCGCCAGGACCTGATCGTAGAGGAGGCCAACGCGATCGGCACGGCCTACCTGAGGGCCGACTTGTTGGACGAGCCACACCGCTCCGAACTTCGATCGGCCCTCGCAGAGTACGTGAAGCACCGACTCCAGGTCTCAACAACACTGCGTTACGGGCTGGCGGATGAAGCCAGGGCTGAAATCAGCCGGCTGCACGAACTAATCTGGAAGGCGGCGCGCGATGGTGTTTCTGCCAAGCCTGTCGCGCTCATGGCACTACTCGTGCCGGTGAATGAGGTGATCGATTTGCATTCAACTCGCGTCGCCGCGGGCCGCAAACATCTTCCCCCGCTCGTCCTGGGTCTGCTGGTAGCCAGTTCTGCGATATCGATGGCGATGATCGGATACGGCTGCGGTCTGGCGGGGCGAAGGTCCGCGCTGATGGCCGGATCGCTGGCCCTGCTCATTGGGATCGCACTGTGGACGACCATGGATTTAGATAAACCGCGGTCGGGCCTGATTCAACTGAGCGACGCGCCGCTCATTGAACTGAATCTGAGTGCTCCGCGTTAGGCGAAGGCGTGAATATGGATGAGATTCGTAACGGTGTCCGGCGATTCCAGATGGAGGTTTTTCCGCAGAGGCGGCACTTTTACGAAGGAGTGGCAGCTTCTCAAAGCCCGCGCGCCCTTTTCCTGACATGCGGCGATTCCAGGATCGACCCAGAATTGTTGACCAGTAGCGGCCCCGGCGAGATCTTCGTCGAGCGAAACCCCGGAAACCTCGTGCCCGTCTACGACGAGCGGTCGCGAGTAGGGGTCTCGGCCAGCATCGAATACGCCTTATCTGTGCTGCAAGTCCGCCAGATCATCATCTGCGGTCATTCCAATTGCGGGGCCATGAAGGCGCTTATGCACCCTGAAAAGCTCGCCGCGCTTCCGGCGGTGCGTCAATGGCTTAGTTTTGCGGAGCCCGCGCTGGAAGCCCTGGATCGCGATCATAGGGACGACGCGGATGACGTCCGACTCGTTGCGATAACCAGGCTCAACGTCCTCCTGCAGATAAAGAACCTGGAAACACATCCCGCTGTGGCCGACGGCCTGCGGAAAGGGCGGATCTCCGTCGACGGCTGGGTCTACGAAATCCACACCGGCAAGGTCGAGGCCTTTAATTCAATGACCGGCAGGTTCGAGGCGTTTCCCTAGCAAAACTGCGACTTGCGATGTCCGGTTCCGAGGGTATGCTGCGTTCACTCGCGGCCCCAAAGGAGTGCCTCATGTCAAAAGAACGAATTCGACTTCAGGAAGCCCGTGAAGGAACTGCCCCTTGGAAAAAGTGGGGGCCCTACCTCAGCGAGCGGCAATGGGGCACCGTCCGGGAGGATTACAGCGCCGATGGCAGTGCCTGGGACTACTTCAGCCACGATCAGGCTCGTTCGCGCGTGTACCGCTGGGGTGAAGACGGGATCGCCGGCGTCTCGGACGACCATCAGCGGCTGTGTTTCGCCCTGGCGCTGTGGAATGGAAAGGACCCGATCCTTAAAGAGCGGCTGTTCGGCCTGACCAACAGCGAGGGTAACCACGGCGAGGACGTCAAGGAGTACTACTACTACCTCGACAGCACGCCGACGCATTCCTACATGAAGTACCTCTACAAGTATCCCCAGGCAGCCTACCCCTACAGCGACATCGTGGATACCAATCGCCGGCGCAACCGCAACGAACCGGAATACGAACTGATCGACACCGGGGTCTTCAAGGAAGATCGCTATTTCGATGTGATTATCGAGTACGCCAAGGCCGCGCCGGACGACGTGCTGATTCGCATCCGCATCCATAACCGGGGACCGGAGGCCGCCGCGCTGCACGTCCTGCCGACGGTCTGGTTTCGTAACACCTGGTCCGGTGAGTTGTCCCAGCCCCGTCCCCAACTTAAACAGATCGAGGGGCGCGGCAAGTCGGCGGTAATCGCGTCGGCCCATCCCAATCTCGGCGTATTCTGTCTCCACTGCGAGGGGGATGTGCCGCTTTTGTTCACCGAGAACGAGTCGAACACCGAGCGCCTCTTCGGAACGCCCAACGTCAACCCGTATGTCAAAGACGGCATCCACAATGCCGTGGTCCATGGGCGCGTTGACCTCGTCAACCCGAATCAAATCGGCACCAAGGCAGCGGCTCACTACCAGATCACCGTTGGCGCCGGTGAATTCAAAGAGATCCGATTGCGCCTGGTGGAGGTCTTGCCGGATAAGCTGAACAAGACGGAAACCCCCGCCGCCGTTGATCTTTTTGGCCGCCGCTTCGATCAGATCTTCGATGAGCGGCTCCGCGAGGCCGACGAATTCTTCGCTGCCATTGTTCCGCCCGGCTGCGATGCCGACGCGGCCAACGTCATGCGACAGGCCCTGGCCGGCATGCTCTGGGGCAAACAGTATTACTACCTGGACGCGAACCAATGGCTCGACGAGCACCAGGCCCATCCCCTAAAGCCCAACAGCCGCCACTCCCGTAACCGGGAATGGGTCCACATGGTCAACGACCACATCATCTCCATGCCCGACAAGTGGGAGTATCCGTGGTACGCGGCCTGGGACCTCGCCTTTCACGCCGTCGCCCTGGCAGCCGTCGACCCGGATTTTGCCAAAGACCAACTCGAGCTGATGTTGAGCGACCACTATCTGCATCCCAGCGGCCAGATTCCCGCGTACGAATGGAACTTCAGCGATGTCAATCCTCCGGTCCACGCCTGGGCGACGCTCTTCCTGGCCCGCAGCGAATTGGGGCAATCGGGCAAGTTGGACACGGAGTTTCTGAAGTCGATCTACCACCGGCTGCTGTGCAATTTCACCTGGTGGCTGAACCGCAAGGATCGGTCAGGCAAAAATGTCTTCGAAGGCGGGTTCCTCGGCCTGGACAACATCGGCGTCTTTGATCGCAGCGCGCCGCTGCCGACCGGCGGATATCTGGAACAGGCGGACGGCACGGCCTGGATGGCCTTCTTCTGCCAGAACATGATTGAGCTTGGCATCCGGCTGGCGACGCAGGACCCCAACTACGAGGAACTCGTCTCCAAGTTCGTGGACCACTTCCTGTGGATTGCCGCAGGCATGAACCGACCCGGCGAAGAGGGGATGTGGGACGAGGAGGACGGATTCTACTACGACGTATTGCGGCTCCCTGACGGCACAGCTCAACGGCTTAAGGTGCGCTCCATGGTAGGGCTCCTCCCCCTCTGTGCGGCCACCGTGGTTGAACCCTGGCAGCGCGATATCGTCGCAAAATCGGCGGCCCACTGGCGCGAGCGCGCCCGGCAAATGCCGGACCTGATGAAGAATATTCACCCCACCGGTCCGGGCCACCTGGGTGTTGGCGATCGGGGGATCGTCGCTCTACTCAACCCCGAGCGGCTCCGTCGAGTTCTTTCAAAGATGCTCGACGAGCAGGAGTTCCTCAGCCCCTATGGCATCCGATCCCTTTCCAAGTTCCACGAAAAACACCCCTACGTCGTGCACGTAGATGGTCAAGAACACCGCGTCGATTACTCGCCGGCGGAGTCCACGACCGGCGCATTCGGCGGGAATTCCAACTGGCGCGGGCCGATCTGGCTGCCGGTCAATGTCCTGATCATCCGGTCGCTGCTCAGCTACTACCTTTATTACGGCGACAAATTCTGCATTGAATGCCCCACGGGTTCCGGCCGCCTGATGAACCTCTTCGAGGTGGCCAAGGAAATTGCCGATCGGCTGACGCGGATTTTCCTGCGCGACTCGGACGGCCGGCGACCCGTCTATGGCGATTCGGAAAAATTCCAATCCGACCCCCACTGGCGCGACGATGTGCTCTTCTACGAATATTTCCACGGCGACAACGGGGCCGGCATCGGCGCGAGCCACCAGACCGGCTGGACGGGCGTTGTGGCGACGCTGATCCAGTTGTTCGGCACGCTGAACCCACAGACGTTTTTGGAAGTCGGAAAAATGTCGGCCTTCGAGCGAAGAAGCGGAATGAAGGCCGAAGACATCGTCGTCGCCAGCGCCGACGCGATCCCGCGCAAAACTACGCCCGTGCCGGCGAATCGTAAGGTTCCCTAGACGGATGCGAATGGGTGCGGCGACGATGCTGGCGACCGCCTCACCTGAAGTCAGCCAACCCTCCGGACTGCAACCAAAGTAAGGTCGTCCGATTGGGGAAACCCGGCAGCGTGGCGACGGACCGCGTCCAGGATAATCTTGACCGTTTCGTCCGCGCGGCGGCCCGCGGCATCACGCAGACATTCGAGCAGGCCCGCCTCTTCGAACATTTTTCCTTTTGCGTTGAAGGCCTCGGTCACGCCGTCCGTGTAGAGCGCCAGGGTGTCGCCCGGTTGAAGTTGGAGCGATTCGCTTTCGACTGGGATCCCCTCCATGACGCCCGCCAACATGGCGGTCGACTCCAAAACGAGGCGGGGTTCGGCGCCGGGGCGAAGGAGCACGGCCGAGAGATGGCCGGCGTTGGCGCATGTTACGTTGGCCGTGACCGTGTCAACGATCATGCAGGCGAGCGTGACAAACATGCCGCGCGGATTCTGCACGGCCAACGCATCATTCACCTGGAGCACTATTTCTTCCGGCTTGCGATACTGTCGCGCCATCGTTCGCAAGAGGGTTGTCGTGACCGCCATGAAGAGAGATGCCGGGATACCCTTGCCGGAGACATCGCCGACAGCGACGAGCAGGCGTCCGTTGTCGAGGCGCAATACCTCGTAGAGGTCGCCGCCCACCTCTAGGGCCGCTTCCAATACGGCGCAAATCTCGAAATTTGTGCCCGCAACCTGCGCGGGGATGTTCGAGGGGAGGATGCCAAGCTGAATCTCGCGGGCAATGGCCAGTTCCGCGGCGATCTTCTCCTTCACCGCGTCAGAATAGGCCTTGGCCTTCAGGAGCGAGCGCACGCGGGCTTTGACTTCCAGGACCTCAAACGGCTTGGTCAGGTAGTCGTTGCCGCCGACTTCAAAACCCTGCGTCTTGTTTTTCACCTCGTCGAGCGAGCTGAGAAACATGATGGGGATATCCTGCGTATTCGGCGCGGCCCGCAGGCGGCGACACACCTCGTAACCGTCGAGCCCTGGCATGACGATATCCAGCAGGACGAGATCGGGCGGATTCTTCTCAATGTTGCGCAGGGCGGACTCGCCGTCGAGCGCTACGCTCAGCTTATGATCGCTGCGCAGGGCCTCTACCAGCACATCGACATTGGCCTTGACGTCATCGACGATCAGAACGCGACATTCCGAGAGGTTTTTCACGACGTGGTCTCCAACCGTTTCAAAAGGGTGGCGACCGCCGCGGCCGCTTCTTCAAATTCGTAACCGTCGGTCAATTCACGCAACCGCGCGACGTCGCCAGCCCACGCCGTTTGCGCTCCAAGCGAAGTCAAGTCTGTGAGCGCTTCACCGGACGCGGAAACGTCGACTTGGTCAAGTGCCGCCGACAATCTTTCCAGCGCCGCGCGGGCCTTCAAGCCATCGAGCGGCCGGGTCGCTTCTGCGGTTGGGCTTGCCGATCCGTCGCGTAACCGGTCGATTGAGCGAAAGACAATTGCGGCATGTTCATTGACCGCGCCGAGCAGCTTTTCGAGATCGCGGCGCCCATCCCGACCCGCCTGCTCGAGCGCCTTGGCGGCTACCCGGAGCGTATCCGCCCCCAGATTTCCGGCGGCGCCGGCGATGGCGTGCGCATGTCGCGCCGCGGCGGAACTATCGCCCGCGGCGACGGCGGCGCGCAACTCTTCGAGGGTTTTGCCCTGTCCGTCCGCGAAGCGCAGCAGCATCTTCTTCAGGCTGCTGAAGCCGAGGCCGAGACGGGCCAGGGCATCCGCGACGTTGATGCCTTCCAGAACTGGAGGAGCATCATCGCCGGACGGTGTGGCGGGCGAAGGCGATGCCGAGGTCGTGGCGCTTGTCGAGACATTGCGGGGCAACCATTTTCGCAGCGTCTTCAGCATCGCCGCTCGATCGATGGGCTTGGTAATGTGGTCGTTCATGCCCGCCGTAATACAGGCGTCGAGATCGTGTTTCATGGCATTGGCGGTCATGGCAATAATCGGAAGTTCCCGGAAGGCGGCGTCGCTCCGCAGGAGGCGCGTTGCCTCCAGGCCGTCCATTTCCGGCATCTGCATGTCCATCAGGATCGCCGAATAGCGGCCGGCGTTTTGACGTGCCATATCGATCGCCACGCGCCCGTTTTCAGCGATATCCAGCTCGATTCCCAGCCGTGAAAAGAGTTCCAGCGCCACCAATTGGTTGGTTTCGTTGTCTTCCGCAAGGAGCGCGCGCACACCAACAAATTCACGCTCCAACGGGGCGTCCAACCCGCGGCGGACGGCGTGAACTCGCGCCCCCTGGGCCTCTACCAGAGAGTTAAAGAGTGACGAAGCGGTAAGCGGCTTGGGAAGAAAGACGTTAACCCCGATTTCGGCACAGCGCGCTTCTTCCTCTCTCCCCGCATAGGCGCTGATGATGATGATCGGGAGCGATTTCGTCTCCGGTCGTGCCCGGATGCGAGCGGCGGCCTCGATTCCATCCAGACCGGGCAGCATCCAATCGAGGATCACGAGGCCGAAGGGATCGTGGCCGTTGTTGTTTCGCTGATCGAGCAGCGCCAGAGCCTCCTCCGCCGTCCCAACGGTGACGACGGGAATCGACCACCCGCTCAAGAGCGTTTCCAGAAGCTCGCGGCTCGTCTCGCTGTCATCCACTACAAGGACCGGATGCTCGCGTATTCGCGTGGGCGGCGTGTGAGCCGGCGCCGGCTGGGTCGCATCGACCCCGACGCGCGCCGTAAAGTAGAAGGTCGTGCCGACGCCCGGCTTGCTCTCGAGGGTAACGTCCCCCTCCATCATCCGTGCCAGTCGCCGGCTGATGGCGAGTCCCAGACCGGTGCCGCCGTACTTGCGTGTCGTCGACGTATCGGCCTGGCTGAAGGCGGCAAAGAGCCGGCCTTGTTGTTCCTCCGTCATGCCAATGCCGGTATCGCGAATGCTGACCAACAAGTCGAGATAGCCCGTCGGCGTAGCCTTGCCGGATGGAGCGGCGTCAGCGACTGCAACTTTTACGGCCACCTCGCCCTTTTCGGTGAACTTGAAGGCGTTGCCGATCAAGTTGGTCAGGACTTGCCGAAATCGAAGCGCATCGCCTATCAATTGGTCCGGTACGATGGTCGGGACGTGCACAATGAGTTCCACGTGCTTTTCCATCACCTTGGCGCGGAATGTCTCGGTGACGTGTTCCAGTTCATGCCGCAGGCTGAACGGCATTGTCTCCAGTTCCAGCTTGTCCGCCTCGATCTTCGAAAAATCGAGGATGTCGTTGATAATGCCGAGGAGATTCTTTGCCGACGAGTGGGCGACGCTGACGTATTGCTGCTGCTTGGGCGTCAGGTCGGTCTCCAGCGCCAGGCCGCTCATGTTGATGATCGCATTCATCGGCGTGCGGATTTCGTGGCTCATCGTCGCCAGAAACGTACTCTTGGCCTGGGTGGCCGCCTCGGCCGCTTCCTTCGCCTGACGGAGCGCTTCCTGCTGCTGCCGGCGCTCGGTGATGTCACGAATCGATACGGCGATCTGCGTCTGGTCGCCGCCCTGGACCGGGCTCAGGCCGATCTCGACCGGGAACAAGGTCCCGTCCTTGCGCCGGCCAGTCAGCGCCATCCCGCTGCCCATGTCTCGAGCGCTCGGATCGGCCAGGTACGAGTTGCGAAGGGAGACATGCTTATCGCGGATGGAATCGGGGACGAGGACTTCGACGGGACTCCCCACGAGTTCGTCCCGCGTGTAGCCAAACAACTGTTCCACCTGCGCGTTGGCCAGACGGATAATCCCGCCGGCATCCACCACCATCATGCCGTCCGGGGCGGATTCCAGGACGCTGCGGTAGAACAACTCCGTCTTCTGCAGCTGTTCGCGCTGCGTGGTCAGCTCGCGCTGCTGCGTCAGCAATTCCTCTTTCTGGGCCAGCAGCTCTTCCTGGGACTGGGTCAATTCCTCGGTCTGCTCCTCGAGCTGTCGGGCTTGTTCCTGCGTCTGGGAGAGCAGCTCCTGCGTGCGGAGATTGCGCTGCAGGACTTCGAGGCTCATTGCGACGACCGGCAACAACTCTTCCAGCAGGGCTTTTTCCGACGAGTTGAACGTGCGGAAGGAGGCAATCTCGAACACGCCCAAGAGGTCGTCTTTGAAGAGCAGCGGCAGGGCCACGGACTGAACCGGCGTAGCCGAGCCCAGGCCGGAGGCGATCTGAAGATAGTCCGGAGGGAGATTTGTAAGCGTAATGGTCTTTCGTTCGCGGGCGCATTGGCCGATCAGGCCCTCACCGAGGCCCAGCGATTCCGCTGAACTCGACTCGGCGGCCAAGCCATACGAAGCGATCCGCCGAAGTCGCTCGGGCGACTGTTCGAGGAGATAGAACCCCGCGATGCCTCCGCCGAGCATCGGAACCAGCTCGGAGACCAGCCGCTGTCCAAACTCGGCCAAGTCTGTCGCCGCCTGCAGTTCCCGGGTGATCTGGGCGGCGCCGGATTTGACCCAGCGCTGTTCGTCCATCGCCGCGGCGCCTTTCTTAAGCACGTCAATCGATCGGGCCAGTCCGCCGGTCTCATCCGTCGCCTGCGTGAAGGGAACGTCGATCGCGTAATCGCCGGCGGCTATTCGCTGTACCGAAGCTTCAAGCGCCTGAATGGGGTGGACGATACGTCGGAAAGTCAGGTAGCCCAGAACCGCGGTCAGCAGGAGCGCGACAGAACTGGCGATAAGCATTCGGCGCTGGGTTTTCTCGATTGTCGCGACAGCGTCCCGGCCGGCCGCCGTCGCCAGATCTTCATTAAGCTGGATCCACTCGTTCGAAACCGTGCTTAATCGGACGCCTATTGCAGAAAGCGTGGTGCCGAACTGGGCGATGGCGTCATCCTTTCGGCCCGACTCGGCAAGGGAAAAGCCCTGCCTGGCGCCGTTAATCCACTCCCGGCTCAGGTCTCGGAAGTCGTTGTATAAACGACGGTCCCGCTCGCCGGTGATCAGGCTGTCCCCATATTGTTGAAGCAGGGCAGTGACGACTCGTTCATCCTCATCAAACGCGGCCTTCGCCGCGTCTCGTTGCGCCTGGTCGGTGGCGAGCAAACAGTCTCGCACATTCACCCGGAGTTCGGCGAAACTCCGCGATAGGTTGCCGAGAACGGCGAGACTCGGAATCTGGGACTCCGACACAAACCGGCCGCGGGACTCTGTCTCGCGCAGGTGAACACCGATGAAAACGCCGAGCCCGCCGAGCGCGACAAGGGGTACGGCGAGCAAGATGATCAGGCGTTTGGCGATGGTCATGAGTCCGCTTTCAAGCGCCGCCGCGCGGCGTAGGGGAGGAGCCCCGGAGCGAATAAACGCCGTCCCCACGCGATTCGAAAAGGTGACCCGCCTTGCCGAGATGCTCGGTCGGATCGAGCATCAGCAAACCACCGGGAGCGAGCAGCGACGCCATGCGCTCCACCACGGTGTGTCGCAAACCGGTTTCCAGGTACATGAGCACGTTTCGGCAGAAGATCACATCCAACGGACCGTCAATTGGCCACTTCTCATCGGCAAGGTTAAGGGCCCGGAAATCCACCAATTGCCTCAAGGCATCGGCGACAACGAACCGGCGGGCGTTGCGATCCTCGCCTAGAAATCGCTGCCGCCGAGACGGTTCGAGTCCGCGTAGCGCTGTTTCGGAATATTCGCCTCGCCGCCCGATTTCCAGCGCCTCCACGTCCACATCCGTGGCCAGGATGTTAATGGGCAGGTCGTCACGCTGGAAGACTTCGATCACGGCAATGGCCAGTGAGTACGGCTCTTCGCCGGTCGCCGCGCCCGCCGACCACAGTCGCGCCCGACCATTTCGGCGCACCGCCTCCATTGCGTGTTGTGCGGCCATAGCGAAGTGCCGGGGATGGCGGAAGAACCCGGTGAACTTTGTCGTCAGCAGACAAAAGAATTTTTGCTGCGCATCCGGGTCTCCCTTCTCGACTCGCTGCAGCAGTGAATCCAATTCAATAGGATCAACAATTCCGATCCGACTGCTTCGGCGGAGCAGAAGATCGCGATGCCGTTCAAACAACTCAATCCCCGCAAGACTCAAGGCGATTCTCCGTATCCGATCAAACTGTTCGTCCGGGAGCATAGGGAAACATGGCAACAAATATCAGCTAGAACGGACTGCGTCGATGGCATCGACACGCGAGGCCTTTTGCGGCAGGAATCCGATGCGCGGGTCACCCTCCATGAGCCATTATCAATCCAAGTCGGTGTCGCGGCAACTGCACCGCATGGCCGGTGACGTCAGTTTGCCTCGAATTCAAAGCGATTGACGTCGGGCGGCAGCGTAAACGCAAACGTCTCCGCCGAAAAAGTGGTCCACGGGGTCCACTCCACGATGTCCGCGGAATAACGCGAGCGATCGGCACCCTGGCCGTAGTCGATCGTGATTCTCCGTGGGATGGGAACGTTGCCGGCGTCAATCCAGATTTGCCAGCTCGAGGATTCCGTCGTGAAGGCCAGGTGGTGGCACTTGAATTCGCCCGCCTGATGGATTCCAAGGTATTGCCCGGACGCCGCTCTCGCTTCCATGCGATCGTAGAGATCCTTGTAGAGGAGATCTCCCAAGGGCAGGATGATGTTGTAATCCTGGGCGAGTTTGTCGAGCGCGCCGTCGATGGTATTGGGTACCTCCACCGCCGTGTAGATGTTTTTCGTGCGATCGAGCATCGATACCGTCTGGCCGTCGTACACGACCCGTCGCTCACCGTTGTCATCCTTCACATCCACGGCGATCTTGTCCGGTCGGCTGACGCTGATCTTGCGGCGGGACGAGACTTGGACCTTTTCGCCTGTTTCCCGCACCTGATCGTGCGTCGTACTGGCGTCAGCGGTGAATCGATCGAGGTTCGCCACGTAGATGCACATGTTCTTGAGGATCTTGTAAGGGTTTTCGACCTCATCGGCGGCGGAAGCATCCGGGGCGTCCGCGGCGACGGGCGCTTCGGCGACGACATATCCCTTCTGCCCCTCCTGTTCACCCTCCTGGTAATACACCCCCTCGGACTCGTAATAGGTCGTGTTGTTGATGACGACCGATTCGTTGTCGTCAGGCAACGACGAGTACCAGTATCCGATGGGCGGATAGGCCCAGCCGTAGTACATGCTGTCGCCGACCCAACTTGGCCGCCACCAACCATAGCCCGAGTGCCAATAGTCCTGTCCGCGCCACGGATAATTAATGGCGCCAGCGGGGAGATTGGTGACAAAGCGATTGCCGTATGGTCCCTGACCGGCGGCAATGTCGCGACCGTTTGGCCCCCATACCGCGCCCGCCGTTCCTCCACGCGGGCCGCTGACTCCCGCCGCGCCGGCCCCGCGTGGTCCACGAACCGCGCCGGCGGTCCCGCCGCCGGGCCCTTGAACGCCCGCAGCGCCGCCACCGCGCGGGCCCTTGATAGCGCCGGCTGATCCGCCGCGCGGGCCTTCGACGCGTGCAGCGCCGCCGCCGCGCGGACCCTGAATCGCGCCGGCCGTGCCACCTCGGGAGCCCTCGATTCCTACCGCGGTACCACCGCGCGGACCGACTGCGCCGGCGATCGTGTTGCCCCGCGGTCCGGTAGCGGATCCGCTGTGAATGATTGATCCGCTGTTCGAAGGTCGGTAGGAAGGAGTTGCGGGTCGCGAGTAGGACCGGCTTCCGTAGGCCCCGCCATAAGATCGCTGCCCATAGCCGCTTCCGCTCGACCGAAAGGATGGCGTTGAAGACCTCGAATAGGAGCTTCCGTATGACCTTCCCGCCCCGGTTGACGATCTGGAACCGGAGTAAGAGGGCGTCGACGACCGGGAGTATGACGACCCACCATACGATGACCTCCCGCTTCCATACGATGAGCCGCCGCGCGAGTATGAGGGCGAAGAGGATCGCGACCCCGATCGAGAAGAACCTGAATAGCGGATACTGCCGTGGTTGGAATAGGACGACCGGCTGCCGCCTCCGCTGCTGCGATAGCCGCCCCGAGAACCTCCCCCACGGGAGCCGCCGCCTCCACGACCTCCACCGCCACGCCCGCCGCGTCCGAAGGCATAGGCGGCACAATCCAGGAGTGCAATCGCGAGTATTCCGATTATGGCAAGCCGAAGATATTTTCCCCGAGTCATATCAGTCCTCCTCGGTCGAGGCGACCAAGTCCGACAACGAAACACTGGCAGCGCCGTTGGGAGGCGTGAAGGTGAAGGTCTCTTCGGACCAGGTCGGCGCGAGTTCCCATTTGTCCATCGTCGCGACATATTGGGGCTCATCAGGCTCGTCGAAGTAAGTGATCACCAGTTTTCGGGGCAGCGGCTGCTGGCCGGCGTCGATCCAGATCTGCCATTCCAGGTTTTCCTGGTGAAAGAGGAGATGATGGCACGGCGTGTCGGCCACGGAATGAAGGCCGACGTATTCGCCGACTTCTACCTCCGCCAGCAGTGATTCGTAGGTTCCCCCGACCAGAAGGTCGGCCATGGGCATGACAATGTCATGTTCGTCCGCCAGATAATCGAGCATCTCGCCGATGCGGTCCGGCACCGTCTCGGTCGCATAGGTGTTCTCGTCCCGGTCGAGAATCGTCAGTAACTTGCCGCGATACCAGACCGACCACGAACCTTCGTCGGATTCTGTATTGGCGAAGAGCCGATCGGGACGCACGACCGTAATATCACTGGTGCGATGGAATTGGGCAAGCTGCCCGGTGTCGACCGGTCGGTCCATGGTCGCTTGCACCTGGAATCGAAACGCCTTGGCACTGTCCAGGAGTTTGCACATGCTCTTGATGTGCGAATCCGCATCCGAATCCACTTCCCGGGTCAACGGCTCCGGCGCCGCGCATCCCGCCGCTATCGCCGCGGTCAGGACGCCCAACCGCATTCCGGGCGATAGGAATTGGCGAAGACGAGTCATCAGCGCTCCTCCCGGCAATCGGCGTTGCTCAATGTCCGCGAACAAACCGGCATGCTGCAATGATTAGAACTCCGCGTTGTATTTTTGCGTCATCGCCGCCCGGATTTGCGAGCGCCCGGCTTCAAGCTGCAACAGAATCTGAGTGGCCTGTTCCAGCGCCTTCGTTTTTTCTTCGGCGACGGCGGCGCGCCGCTGGCGCGCGGCGTTCTGGCGATCGATTTCCGCATTGGGGTCGGACCGAATCTCCAGTTCCGACTGATAGCCGCCGCTTTCGTAGGGATTCAGAATGCTCTCGGCCTTTGCGCGCGCCTGAAGGCCGCTTACGCCGAGCGTAGAGGCCACCTGGAGCAACTGCGAACTCACACTGGCGCCCCATTGGACCAATTCAGGGTCGACATTCACAATCGGCAGGCGACTGATATTGCGGGCGTCGCGCCCCACGTAGGTGGCGCCCTTGGCCAGGGACGTGGCCGTTCGCGCCCGCGCGCCGAACCCATCAATGGTTTTCGAAACTGACCGATAGTACTGTTTTGACGCAGCGACTTGGGCGTTACTCGGCGATTCGCCCTTCGATTTGCCCTCGTCGCCGGGTTGGTCGGCGGTTTCCTCGGTGTCCGTCGGGTGGGGCGGATTGATAATGCTGCACAGGAGGCGCAGTCCCTCCGTCGAAAGCGAACCGCTGGCAAGGATTGACGTGTCGCTCGTTGTGAACTTCCACCCCGCGATATCGTCGATGGAGGCCCCGGCCTTTTCGAGAATCTCCATTAACAACGGCTGGGCAAAGGCGGACAAGGCGGCGACCGGGCGACCGAATTCGATCGCACACTTGCCCCTAATATCGCCATGAACTTCAACCGTCAGTTTCAATCCCTTCACGCTGGCGATGATCTCGCTGACTTTGCGGGCGTCAAACTTTTTGTCTGCCAGGCAATCGAATTCGCCCATGTCTAACCGGCGGCGGACGCGTTTTTCGCCGACTGCGTCCTGAAGATCGAGGGCGAAAAAATATCCCGTTCCTTGCTTTATTTCGTCCACCGCCGCGCGCAGATATGGTGAGAGCGTCTCGGCGCTGGAGCCCGCTCCGGCGGTCCACCGCGCGGCGAATTGCCGATCCGCGGGACACACGACGCCGAGAAGCTGTTTGTCGAGTCGAACGTAGTAGGCGTTCGCCGGCGACCACGCGGCCAACTTGCCGCCCAGGGCGTCCGTAAAACCGTTCGCATCACTCGCGATGCGCTTCATGGAAACGGGCTTGGAAAGTTGAATGACCGAGACTTCCCAAATCGGTTCCACGGTGGTCGGCTCCAACCAGGAGGCCATCATCACTTGTTTCGCGTCGGGCGGCACGATCAGCGGCCCGGCGGAGTAGGCGTTCGACATCATGCTGCGCCAATTCTCCTGCCGCGCTACCTTGCTATTGAGCATCGCCTCCACGTTGACATAGGCGATGACGTTGGCGCCGGGAGGAACGCGGTTGACGAGGTCAGGGGCGTCGCCGAGCGAATTGTCCGGTGAAACCAGAAAACAAACGAGGGAAATTACGAGCGAGGAGATAAACGATCTGATGAACATAAGTTCCTCCAGAGGCTAAGGCGACGATTCTAATCGTTTCTCGTCCGGTTCGCCATTGCGCAGACGATTTCATTCGTTTGGGAGGCAATCACGCCTTCCTCATCCGTCGGGATCATCCAGACGGACGGTTTCGGCCCGGGCATTGATATGCGCCGTTTGTTTTGCCGGTTAGCCTCGCGATCGATGTCAATTCCGAGCCAAGCCGCGCCCAGGCACACGCGCTCGCGTATCACGGGAGAATTCTCACCAATACCCGCCGTGAAGATCAGCGCATCCAATCCGCCCAGCGCCGCTGCTAACGATCCGATTTCGCGTACGACGCGATAGACGAAGTACTCAATCGCGTCCGCTGCAAGCGGATTGCTGTTATCGAGTAGAACGCGCACATCATTACTGACGGTCGAGATTCCCAGGAGCCCGGATTTCTTGTAGAGCAGATCCTCGAGGCGTTCGAGGTCCCAGCCCTCCCGCAAGAGATAGAGGATGACGCCGGGGTCGAGGCTCCCGCAACGCGTCCCCATCGGCACGCCGTCCAGCGCGGAGAAACCCATCGTGGTTTCCACGCTGCGGCCATTATTCATCGCGCACAGGCTCGCCCCGCTGCCCAGGTGTGCGACGATCACGCGGCCGGCCGCGACTTCGGGGGCGATCTCCCGGAATTGCCGCGAAATGGATTCGTAGGAGAGGCCGTGGAAGCCCCAGCGGCGCACCCCCCGCCGAAACATCTGGTCGGGCAGTCCCAATCGCTCGGTCACTTTTGCCCGACCCTGGTGAAAGGCCGTGTCGAAGCAGGCGACCTGAGTCATGTCGGGTCGCAGTTTGGCGACGGCCTTGATGGCGGCGATGTTGTGCGGTTGATGGAGGGGCACCAGAGGGATGAGCTGCTCCAATCGCGACAAGACGTCGTCATCGATCCGCGTCGCTTTGACGAAATCCGGCCCGCCGTGGGCAATGCGATGGCCGATGGCCACAGCCCTCAATTGCCCGCCAAACTCCGACCGCACCCACTCCGCCAAATGTGCGAAGGCCTCGGGATGACCGAACTTCGCAGACGATTCTCCCAGGGTGTGGTCCGCCAACGACCGACCGTCGCAATCCTTGGCTTTGAAGTGCGGCGCCGTGCCGAGGCCCTCGATTTGTCCCCGCGCTTTGAGGTCCAGTCGCTGATCGACCATCGCATAAATCGAGAACTTCAGGCTCGACGAACCGGCGTTGAGAACAATGATGGCATCATTCATAGGATCATTCCTTCAATGAGCATTGGTCTGGTGCGTCGCTGTTCCCTAACCCATTATGCTCAGTCCGCCATCGACGTAGGTCGTGCTGCCAGTGACGCGGCGGGCGTATGGTGTCGCCAGATATGCGGCAGTCATACCGACGTCGTCAATGTCGACCAGTTCCCCGACCGGCGCGCGATTCGCCGCATTGTTCAATAACAAGTCGAAGTCCTTGAGACCGGACGCGGCGCGCGTCTTAATCGGGCCGGGAGAGATGGCGTGGACGCGGATTCCTTTCGGCCCCAGTTCATGGGCCAGGTAGCGCACAGCCGCCTCCAACGCCGCCTTCACCGGGCCCATTACGGCGTAGTTGGGAACGACCTTGTTCGCGCCGTGGTAACTCATGGCAAGGAGCGTCCCGCCGTCGTTCATGAGCGGGGCCGCTAATCGTGCCATCCGAACGAACGAATGGCAGGACACGTCCATGGCCAGCGAGAATCCTTCCGGCGAACAGTTGAGCAGGCCGCCTTGGAGGTCCTCCTTCGGCGCAAAGGCGATCGAGTGGAGGGCGATGTCCAGTCGGCCCCAGGTCTGTCGAATGCGCTCGAAAACTGCTTCGAGTTGTCCGGGCTTCTGCACGTCGAGAGGTTCGAAGATGGCGGCCTCCAACTGCCGGGCCAACGGCTCGACGAATGGCTTGGCCTTTTCGTTCAGGTACGTGAGGGCTAATTCGGCGCCGACCTTCCGGAAGGCACGGGCACAACCGAAGGCGATCGAGTGCTCGTTGGCCACTCCGAGCACCAGCGCCTTTCGCCCGAGTAACGGTGGCGAGGAAATGTCAGCCATGGGCGATACTCCTTGTTGCCTGGGTCAAGAGGCGTTGCCGACGGCTTGGCCGGTCCGCCGCGCGTGCGCGACCAGCAGCGCGACACCGCAGGAGGCCATGCGCACGCGCACGCTGTCGGCGCGGCTCGTGAGGATGATGGGAACGCGCGCGCCTAGCACCAATCCGGCGGCGTCGGCCTTCGCCAGGAATGTCAACTGTTTGGCCAGGATGTTCCCTGCCTCCAAATCGGGGGCGATGAGGATATCCGCGTCGCCCGCGACCGCCGAATCGATCCCCTTGGTATGGGCCGCTTCGAGATTGATCGCGTTGTCCATGGCCAGCGGCCCGTCAAGCAACGCGCCGGTAATCTGTCCGCGGTCAGCCATTTTGCACAGCGCCGCCGCGTCGATCGTCGAGGGAATTTTCGTGGTAACTGTCTCGACTGCGGAGAGAATGGCGACCTTTGGCAACTCCAGACCCAGGCTATGGGCCAGGTCGATCGCGTTCTGGCAGATGTCCCGCTTGTCGTCGAGGGTCGGGGCGATGTTGATTGCCGAATCAGTAATGATCAGAGCCTTGGAATAGGTCGGGACGGACATGACAAATGCGTGGCTGATCCGCCGACCGGTGCGCAGCCCCGTGGCCGAAGCAACGATGGCGCCCATAAATTCGTCCGTGTGCAGGCTGCCCTTCATCAGAATCTCGGCGCGGGCCGAGCGGACGAGTTCGACCGCCTTCGCCGCCGCCGCGTGGCTGTCGGGCACATCCACAATTTCGTAGCAATCGATCGTCAATCCCGCGGACTTGGCGACGTCGCGGATCTTCTGCCGCGGACCCACCAGAATCGGCTTGATCAGCCGAGCTTCGGCCGCCTCCACGGGACCGGTCAACGCCGTTTCCTCACACGGATACGCCACGGCCGTCACCACCGGCTCGAGCGCCCGGCATCGTTGAAGTAATTTCTCGTAGGCGTCGTGGCGTCGTTCGGTTTTTGAGTCCATCGTTGCTGCTGCGCTCATGATGTTCACCTTTGCATCCGTCATACGGCGGCGAGGGCCGCCGACTCGGGCAATTCCCGCAGGTTCATATCCAGCACGTCTGAGAGTTTTTTGGCCAAGGGGCGGTCGACGCGAATGTCGTCGGGGGCCAGAAGCAGTATCTGTCGTACAACATCGACAGCAAGGCGGCGCACCTCCCGGGTGGGGAGCATCACCGCCAGTGCCTCGAGGGCGCGGTCCCGATTTTGTCGCAACAACCGGGCCTGCTGCTTAAAGATCGTCCGCACCTCTTCCGGCTGGGTGTCTTTGAACTGGCTTTTTTCCAGTAAGGCGCGGAACACCCGTGCAGATCGGCGATCGAAGACGCCGACTTCGATCACCGCCGCTGCGATCATACGGAGAACGGCCGCCAGGGGTCCGCCCGATTCATAGTCTTCGTCCGGAAACGCGGCTGAAGACTCGGTGGGTGCGGCGGGTGTCGTAGCGCGAGGTTTGGGCGGGTAGATTGCGCCGAAACCCAACGGCCCATACATCATCTTGAAAACGCCCTCGCTCCACGTGTCACGCAGGTCGCGGAATGCATCGAGCGAGGAGGTGATGGCCTCCGAAGCCATCTTTTCAAACGCCAGGAACGGATTGTCCGCCTTCACAGGGAGGCGGTTTTCCCGCACGACATCGGCCGTCGCCGAAACCGGCGCCAACAGCGGATTCCGATCGGAGAACCACTCATACTTAGTGCGCAACGGGTGGAGATTTCGCAACGTCTCGGCCCACGGCGGTGACATGGCCTGCACCCACGGGCTGACGAATGTCTTGTAGAGCTGATCATTGACTTCGGAGACGGCCTCGACGGTCTGAAAGGCCTCCTCGTCTTTGCGGGTATCTTCCAGCGAGCGGATGTCGTCCATCTTCCGCGCCTCGAACCGCACGAGGTAGTCGCCGGGTTCCAAGTCAGCGCGCTTGGCAGAGGAATCCTTGCGCTCGATGATCATCTCGTAAAGTCCCGCCGGCAGGGCGTCGATCATCTCCAGCGTCTCGACCATCTCCTTGTGCTCTTTCGCCGCCACGCGCCCCGAAACGAAGATGCCCAGGTGCCCGATGTCCTCATGGACCATGTACACGATCACCTGGTCATTGGCGATGATCGCCTGCTCGTCGCCGTACACATCTTCGATCCAGTTCAGTGCTTGCTGAGGCGGCGTGATGTTGTCGCCCTGCGAAGCGAACACGACGATGGGCGAACGGATGTTGCGGAGGTCCACCGTCTTTCCGTCGGGACTCGCGATCCGCCCGGTCGCCAGCTTATTCCCAATGAACAGTTCGGATACGATGGCGTCGATTTCTTCCCGGTTCATCAGGAAATAACCGCCCCACCAGGTTTCAAACCCCAGGAACCGGGGGGCCTCCGTGTCGATCTTCGAATAGAGGTTGTAGTATTTCTTCCAAAACGTGTTGGCCGGATCGAGGTTCTCGAAGTTTGAAACCAGATGCGCGCCATCAAACAGGCCGTCGCCCAGGTCGCAAGCCATTGACTCCAGCCACTTCCCGCCCAAGAGACCGCCCGCATAGCGCATCGGGTTCTGGCCCGAGGCCCCGCCCCAGTACGAAAGCGGCGCGCCGTTGAGGATGACCGGGCCCATGATGTCCGGTCGCACTGCCGCCAGCGCCGCGACGGCCCATCCGGCCTGGCAGTTTCCGACGACACACGGCTTGCCCTGGGCATTCGGATGCCGTCGCGCGACCTCTTCGATGAAGTGCGCCTCGGCCGCGGCGACATCGCGCAGCTTCTGTCCCGACATCGGCTCCGGGAAGAAGGTCACAAAATAAACGGGATGCCCCGCGCGCAACGCCACGCCGACCTGCGAATCGTGCTTCGACCCGCCGATGCCCGGCCCATGTCCCGCGCGCGGATCGACGATGACGTACGGTCGCTTGCGCGGATCAGTCGGCTTTCCCGGCTCGGGCTTGATCCGCAGCAGGGCGTAGTTGACGGGCTGCTCGAGAGTTCGCCCGTCGATGATCGTCTCGTATTCGAATTGAAGAATTGGGGGTTGCCCCTTTTTTTTATGGTCCAGGTAGTTGTTGCCGCGTTGTCGCAGCACATCCCAGAACAGGATGGATCGCTGAAACGCGTCGACCGCGTATTCGAATCCGTGGATGACAGGATCAAAGGCATTCGGCTTGGCGGTAAATGGTGCAGTACTCATGATTCAAAACCTCGTTGAAGTGCGCGCATATCACAAGCGTCCCTTTGGATAAGCCGCGTTATCTATGTCACTAGCATTTCCCATGCCAGGTCGGTCACTTTGCCAGTGGGTGGAGCATAACTAGTTAAGGTTAAACGGGATAGCGGCATGTCCGCGGAGCGTCGTCGCCGGTCGTAATTTTGTTCAGATTCTGTCGGCTCGTTCACTTGTTTGCACGTTGCCGCAGCCGCGCGAATGGGATTCCGCGGGTTCACGGTCGTTTTCTGTTACACTTTCCGCGGGGACGTTTCCTGGCGCGAAGGGCCCGAAGGGAAGTTTGAGCATTCATGCCTCGCAAGCGGCGAACGGTCGACGAGTGGGAACGGGATTGGAAGGCGCAATGGAAAAAGGCCGGCGGTCCGGCCTACGAACTACCCGTCACGGGCAAGGGCGATGGTGAGCGCGCATTTCTCGCAGAAACGCGCTCGCCGCAAAAGGAGGCCGCCCGGCTCAAGCGAATTCAGGGTGAATTCGTGCGCGGGTTCAAAGGGCTCTACCAGCTCGGCCCGGCTGTCACGGTCTTTGGTTCCGCGCGCTTCAAGGAAAATCATCGCTATTACAAGCTGGCGCGGGCCGTGGGGTCCGAACTGGCCCGGGCGGGTTTCGCGACGCTTACGGGCGGCGGGCCGGGCATTATGGAGGCCGCCAATCGGGGGGCCCATGAGGCGGGCGGCGTCAGCTACGGACTGAACATCATTCTCCCACACGAGCAGTGCGCCAACCCGTACGTCGACAAGAGCGTCGAGTTTCATTACTTCTTTACGCGCAAGGTAATGCTCGTCAAATACTCCTGTGCGTTTATTATCATGCCCGGCGGGCTGGGCACCCTGGACGAGCTCTTCGAGGCGGCGACGCTGATTCAGTGCAAAAAAATTGGACCGTTTCCAGTGATCCTCATGGGAGAGACGTTCTGGGCGGGGATGCGGGCCTGGGGCCAATTCATGAAGAAGCAAGGTGTCTTTACGGACGATGAAGTGCGCTTTGGGTGGGTCACCGATTCGCCCGCCGAGGCCGTTGACGTCATTCGGCGCAGCCTTTCCCCGACGGTTCGCGCGCGATTGAGGTCATCTGACCGGCGCCCGCAAGCCCCGAAGAGGAGCAAATGAAGATCAAAGTGGTGGGTGCGGCGGGCGGCGAAGTGACCGGCTCGGCTTACGTGGTCGAAACGAAAAGTTCCCGCATCCTGGTGGATTGCGGCCTGTTCCAAGGCGGGAAACGGAGCGAGGCGCTGAACCGCCCGCCGGCGAACCCGAACATGAAACTCGACGCGGTGCTGCTGACCCACGGGCATCTGGACCACACCGGGCGCCTGCCGCTGCTCACCAAGCTCGGATGGCGGGGGCCGGTCTTCGCCACTCCCGCCACGGCGAAAATGGCGGCGTTGATCGTTCGCGATTCGGCGCGGCTCCAGGTGGGGGATGCCCAGCGTCAAACGCGAAAGAACCTGCGCATGGGAAAGCCGCCGGTCGAACCGCTTTACACTCCGGAAGAGGCGGATGGGATCATCGGGCAGATGCAAACCGTCCCGTATCAAAAGCCCGTCGACGTGGCGCCGGGGATTCGGGCGACCTGGGCCGAAGCGGGGCACATGCTCGGATCGACCAGCATTCAATTGCTGATTCGCGAAGATGGGAAAGAAAAGAAAGTGGTGTTTTCCGGCGATCTGGGACCGCGCAGCATTCCACTTCTGCGAAACTTCGATCCCTTCAAACACGCCGACCTCCTGTTTCTGGAATCCACTTATGGCGATCGCGATCATCGCGACTTTCTCCAAACCGTCGAGGAGTTTGTCGCGGTCGTCCAAAAAGCAGTCAAAGCGGGTGGGAAGATCATCGTGCCTACCTTTGCGGTGGGCCGCGCGCAACTGCTGACGAGCCTGCTGGGGTGGATGTCCCGCAAGAAAAAGATCTCGCCCTTCCCGATCTTCCTCGACAGCCCCATGGCCATCGAGGCGACGAAGATTTACACGCAGCACCGTGAGCTGTTTCACGAGAAGATGGATAAGTTTATTCGCGAGAAGCCGCTGCGCGAGGAACTGCGCACTATGAAAATGTGCGCGACCGCCGACGACAGCAAGAAGATTAACGATGTATCGGGGACGTGCCTGATCATGGCCGGCGCCGGGATGTGCAACGGCGGGCGCGTGCTGCACCATCTGAAGCAGAATTTGTGGAAACCCGAGACCCAGGTGTTGATCGTCGGCTACCAGGGCCGGGGTTCGCTGGGGCGCCAACTGGTCGATGGCGTCAAGGAGGTTCGCATCCACGGCGAAAAGGTCGCCGTCAAGGCGCGGGTGCATACGCTGAGCGGCTTCAGCGCCCATGCGGGTCAGACCGACCTGCTCAACTGGTTCGGCGTGATCGCACCCAGCAAGCCGCGCGTCATCCTGACGCACGGCGAAGACGGCCCTCGTCAGGAACTCGCCCGGCAAATCCAGCGCCGTTACCAGCTGAAGTGCACGCTTCCCGCGATGGGAGATGTCATCGATTTCTGATGATGGGAATGCGCCATGTCGAGCAAGATTCATCGCATCGCCATCTCCACCGGCGGGGGGGATGCGCCCGGACTTAATGCGGTCATCCACGCGGCCGTCTATGCCGCGACGGCGCAGGGCTGGGAGGTATATGGCATTCGCGAGGGTTTCGAGGGTCTCCTCGCGCCCGACGGTGGAAATGAAGGACTCGTCAAGTTAGATCGCCGAGCCGTACGCAATATCGCCCACCTCGGCGGGACCATCCTCGGGACGACGAATCGCGGCAATCCGCTCCAACACAAATCGAACGATAGCGGCGGTCGCATGGAGGACCGGACCGATGAGCTGATCTCTCGCTTTCGCGCGGCCAAGCTCGATGCACTGATTACGGTGGGAGGCGATGGCACGCTTACGATCGCGCACCATCTCAGCCAAAAGGGCCTTCCCATCGTCGGCGTGCCGAAGACGATTGATAACGACCTGCAATCGACCGTCGTGACCTTCGGCTTCGATAGCGCCGTTTCGTTTGCCACCGAGTGCATCGATCGGCTCCATTCCACGGCCGAGTCGCATCGGCGGATCATGGTCGTCGAGGTCATGGGACGCTATGCGGGCTGGATCGCCATTCACGCCGGGATCGCCGGTCGCGCCGACGCGATTCTCATTCCGGAGATCCCTTACGACATACAAAAAGTTGCGGACCACCTTCGCCGGAGGATCTCTGGAGAAAAGTCGTACGCCATCGTAGTCGTGGCCGAAGGGGCCAAACCCGCGGGTGGCGGGATTTCGCTCAAGGAGAAGGCGCGTACGGACCACGTCGAACGTCTGGGCGGAATCGGAGAAACCGTCGCCGATCAATTGCAGTCATTGACGGGCAATGAAACCCGCGCGGTCGTTCTCGGACACTTATTGAGAGGCGGCTCTCCTTCCTCGCTCGACCGCCTGCTGGGCTTGAACTTCGGCGCCGCCGCAGTCCGCGCCCTGGCGGCGGGAAAGAGCGGCGTCATGGTCGCGCTGAACCCTCCTCGTATTGAACATATTCCGCTCGAACAGGCTGTGAGCAAACTCAGGCTTGTGCCGCTCGACGGAAACGCGGTCATTACCGCGCGGGCCCTGGAAATCTCCTTTGGAGATGAGTAACTGATGAAAATCGCCCTCGGATCAGATCATGCCGGCTTCGACCTCAAACAGCGGGTGAAGGACCATGTCCTGAAACTCGGCCACGAAGCGACTGACCTTGGGACGAATTCAGTCGAACCGGTGGACTACCCCGACTTCGCGGAGGCGGTGGCGCTGGCGGTTCGTGATCGTAGAGCGGACCGCGGAATCCTGGTGTGTGGTAGCGGTGTGGGCGCCTCCATCGCCGCCAACAAAGTCCCGGGAGTCCGCGCCGGTCTCTGTCACGATTCGTATTCGGCCCATCAGGGCGTCGAGCACGACGACATGAACGTGCTGGTACTCGGCGGACGGATTGTCGGAGAAGCCCTCGCGATGGAATTGGTTGAGGAGTTCCTCAAAGCGCGCTTCACGGCCGAGGAACGGCACCAGCGTCGTCTCAACAAGGTGCTTGCCTTGGAGCGCCGCTTCACCCGGTAGACGCTAATTGGCCCCATCGGCCGAGAGGACCGAAACCGATGAGAAAAACTCATACCTCGGGCCGCCGCGTCCGACCCGGAAATCCCCTCAATCGTGAATCGCTCCGCAAGATCGATGCCTACTGGCGGGCCGCGAATTACCTCTCCGTCGGCCAGATTTATCTACTGGACAATCCCCTACTTCGCAAACCGCTCCGCCGCGAACACATCAAGCCGCGCCTGCTTGGCCACTGGGGGACAACACCCGGCCTGAACTTCATCTACGTTCACCTCAACCGGATCATTAAGGCCCACGACCTCGACATGATCTACATCATCGGCCCCGGGCACGGCGGGCCCGGTCTGGTCGCCCACGCGTATCTGGAGGGGACGTACAGCGAGGTCTATTCGAATATCACGCAGGATGAGGCCGGCATGCAGCGGCTCTTCAAACAGTTCAGTTTTCCCGGCGGCATTCCCAGTCACGTTGCGCCAGAGACGCCCGGCTCGATCCATGAAGGCGGAGAACTGGGTTACGCCCTGTCTCATGCTTACGGCGCCGCGTTCGACAACTCCGACTTGATTGTCGCCTGCGTTGTGGGCGACGGAGAAGCCGAGACCGGACCGCTGGCCACGAGTTGGCATTCCAACAAGTTTCTCAATCCGCAGCGGGACGGCTGCGTTCTGCCCATTCTGCATTTGAACGGCTACAAGATCGCCAATCCCTGTTTCCTCGCCCGGATTCCCAATGACGAGCTGCGCAAGCTCTTCGAGGGATACGGTTATCAGCCCTATTTCGTAGAGGGCCACGAACCGGAGCGCATGCATGGGGCTATGGCTTCCGCAATGGATCAATGCACGCGCGATATTTTGAAAATCCGCGCCGAGGCGCGCTCGAAGCGTTTGGTTCGCCGACCGGCGTGGCCCATGATCGTCCTCCGGACGCCCAAAGGCTGGACCTGCCCGCCGAAGATCGACGGCAAGAAGTGCGAGGACTACTGGCGCAGTCACCAGGTCCCCATGGGCGACATGAGCACGCGGGCGCACGTTAAGATCCTGGAACAATGGATGAAAAGCTATCGGCCGCAGGAGCTCTTTGATCGTGACGGCCGGTTCAAGTCCGAATGGGCCGACTTGGCGCCGGTGGGGGAGCGTCGCATGAGCGCCAGCCCTCATACCAATGGCGGTCTGCTGCTAAGGGACCTGCGCCTTCCGGACTTTCGCGACTACGCCGTAAAGGTGCCGCGGCCCGGCGCCACCTCCGCCGAAGCAACCCGCATCATGGGCAAATTCCTGCGCGATGTCATGAAGCAGAATCTCGTGAATCGAAACTTCCGCCTCTTCAGCCCGGACGAAAACAACTCCAATCGCTGGAACGACGTGCTGGACGTGACCGACCGCTGCTTCATGGGGGAAATCTATCCGGAGGATGACCACCTCTCGCCTGACGGCCGCGTGATGGAGGTGCTCAGTGAGCACCAATGCCAGGGCTGGCTGGAGGGATACCTGCTCACCGGTCGTCACGGATTTTTCTCGTGTTACGAAGCCTTTATCCACATCGTCGATTCGATGTTCAACCAGCACGCCAAATGGCTGAAGGTCTGCAATCACATCAACTGGCGGCGTCCGATTGCGTCGTTGAATTACCTGCTCTCCAGCCACGTCTGGCGGCAGGACCACAACGGCTTCTCCCATCAGGATCCGGGCTTCATCGACCACGTCGTCAATAAGAAGGCCGAGGTCATCCGCGTGTACCTGCCGCCCGACGCTAATTGCCTGCTCTCCGTCACGGATCATTGCCTGCGCAGCCGCAACTACGTCAACGTCGTCGTGGCCGGCAAGCAGCCGTCGCCGCAGTGGCTGACAATGGACCAGGCGGTCAAGCACTGCACCGCCGGGCTGGGCATTTGGGAATGGGCCAGCAATGACAAGGGCGTCGAGCCGGACGTGGTGATGGCGTGCTGCGGCGATGTGCCGACGCTGGAAACCCTGGCGGCAGTGGACCTGATGCGCCGTTACGTTCCGTCGCTCAAGGTGCGGGTCGTCAATGTCGTCAACTTGATGACGCTGCAGTCGCCCGATGACCACCCGCACGGATTGCCGGACGCGGATTTCGACGCGATCTTTACCATCGACAAGCCGGTTATCTTCGCATTCCACGGCTATCCGTGGCTTATCCATCGCCTGACCTATCGGCGAGCCAACCACGAGAACCTCCACGTGCACGGCTATCGCGAAGAGGGGACCACGACGACGCCCTTCGATATGGCCGTTTGTAATCAGCTCGACCGCTTCACGCTGGTCAGCGATGTCATTAATCGCGTTCCGAAGCTGGGCGAGCGGGCGGCCTATGCCCAGCAGGCCATCCGGGAAAAACTGATCGACCACAAGCACTACATCGCCGAGCACGGTGACGACATGCCCGAGATCCGGGATTGGCAATGGGGCCTTCGCAAGCAAGTCCCCCGGCGGGGAACATCGACCGAGGCGGACAACACCTGACCGGAGACGAGGCGATGGCGCGCATAGATTGTCTTTGCCGCGTTTTCCAAGATGCAGCGTGACCGGACCCGCTGCGCCCCCTTATCTTCCGCAGGGCAGGTTCGCGGCCGTACGGGAGGGGCTATGGCTGTAGAATTGTGGCATGATGGATCCAGGCCACTTCCCTGACTTGACTTGGGCCAGCGAGCGGCACCTGCGAGTTTCTTTCGGTACGGGAGATTCGGTGGCGACGCTGGCGCGCGTGCGTCAGGCCGTGGCAGCGCTCAAGAAAGCGCGCCCGCCCGGACTCCTCGATATTACGCCGGCCTATTCGACCATTCTGCTGGAGTTTGCATTGGGGGAGTTTGACGACCGGAAGGTCCTGGACGCTGTCCGCGCCGCTGTGGCGCATTCCGGAGACTTCCCCGTCCCAACATCGCGGCCCATCATCGAAATCCCCGTATGTTACGAACCGCCTTGCGCACCGGATGCGGAGGTCGTTGCCCGAATTCTCGGCATCGATGTTCCCGCCCTTGTCCGATTGCACACTCAGCCGCTCTACACCGTTGGATTCATCGGGTTCGCACCGGGGTTCGCCTATCTGAGCGGGCTGCCGAGTGAGTTGGCCACCCCGCGCCTGGCCACGCCGCGCGTTCGCGTACCGGTCGGCAGCGTCGGCATCGCAGAGCAGCAGACCGGCGTCTATCCCACGGCGACGGCCGGCGGCTGGCGGCTGATCGGCCGGACGCCGCTGGTGATGTTTGACGCCAAACGCGAGAGTCCGTCCCTGTTGTCTACTGGCGACCGCGTGCGTTTCAAAGCCATCCGCATGGCGGACTTCGACGCGCAAATGCGAGGCGATCGCGATCATGAGTAAGCCTGCTGTGATTCGGGTTATCGATCCGGGGATGCTCACGACCGTCCAGGATTTGGGACGAGTCGGATGGAGTGGAATCGGCGTGGGCCGCGGCGGTGCGGCGGACACGCTCTCGCTACGGGTCGGCAACCGGCTCGTGGGCAATGACGACGGCGCGGCGGCCTTTGAAATGACGCTGGTCGGCGGCACGTTTGAGTTTGAACGGGACGCGACCATTGTATTGAGCGGCGGCGCGGTTACCGCACAGATCATTGGACGGCGTGATAAACGCCCCGCGGCCGAGTGGAAGCCCTTCAAGATTCGCTCCGGAGAGAAGTTAGTGACCGGGCCGATCCGATCGGGCGTGCGCTCCTATTTGTGCGTGTCAGGGGGCATCGATGTTCCGCAACGACTCGGGAGTCGCTCCACCCATCTCGTCGGGGCATTCGGCGGCCTGAAAGGCCGGGCACTTCGTTCTGGCGACCTGCTGGAGGTGGGTGGCGAAACTGGACGCATCGGTGATTCGCACCTGGCTGCGGCGGCCCGCGCTTACTGCGAATCACGGCTGAGCCGGCGCAGCGTTCGAGCGGTCGATGGTCCTCATCTGAACACTTTCGACTTCCAGGCCATCGAGCGATTGTGGACTACTTCGTTCAAGGTCTCCGTGCAATCCGATCGCACCGGCATGCGGCTGAAAGGACGGCTTGGGCCTTCGACGTTGGGCGGGCGCATGCCGAGCGAGGGGATGATGCCCGGCGCCGTGCAGGTCCCGGCCTCCGGTGAGCCGATCGTGCTGATGGTCGATTACCCCACGACGGGCGGCTATCCGGTGATCGCCTGCGTCGCCGCTGTCGACCTCCCAGTGCTGGGCCAGGTCAGGCCGCGCCAGACGCTTCGGTTCGAGCGCGTGAGCCTTGCGGAGTCGCGGTCGCTGTTCGCGGAGCAGGAGCAGTCCCTCAATGCGGAGGTGCCGCCGCCATGAGCGAACGGCGCGCCGCCTATTGGTGGCAGGAGATCGACGGCCGCGCCTGGCGGGCACTGGGGGCGGCGGGCGCGGGCTGGATGCTGGACGCCATGGATGTGACGCTGTACGTCATTGCCCTCGGCGCGATCGGCGAGGAGTTTGATCTGACCAGGGCCCAATCGGGGGCCGTCGCCTCGGCAACGCTGGTGGCATCGGCGGTTGGCGGCATTGCCAGCGGAGTCCTGGCTGACCGGTTTGGGCGGGTCAGGATGCTGATGGTCTCGATGCTGACCTATTCGGTGTTTACTGCGATGACGGCCACTTCTCAAAGTCTGTCACAGCTCGTGTTCTGGCGGGTACTGGTGGGACTCGGGATGGGGGGCGAGTGGTCGGCGGGGGCGGTGTTGGTCGCGGAGACCTGCCCGGCCCGACATCGCGGAAAGGCCATCGGACTGATGCAATCGGGTTGGGCCATCGGCTACATCCTCGCCGCCACGCTCGGCGCGCTGATTCTTCCGGTATGGGGCTGGCGGGCGCTGTTCCTGGTCGGTCTCGCGCCTGCCTTTCTGACGATATGGGTTCGCCGCCATGTGCCCGAGCCACAAGTGTGGAGGGAGCGGGAGGTTTCCACCGAACGCGGCATGAGCCATGTCAGGTTGTTGCTGCGGCCGCCCCTTCGGTCGCGCGTTCTCATCGCCACCGCGACGACCGCCGCGCTGCTTTGTTCTTATTGGGGTTTGTTTACCTGGGTGCCGACCTATTTGGCGAGTCAGGATTCCGGCGGCGCCGGATTGGGGATCGTGAAATCAACGCGGTGGATCATCCCCATGCAGATCGGTGCGTTCATTGGATACATCAGTTTCGGATTTCTGGCGGATCGGCTGGGACGCCGACCCACGTTTATCGCCTTTGTTTTGGGAGCGGCGGCCATCGTGCCGATTTACGGAGCCAGCGCGCGAAGTGAACTAACGCTGATGATCCTGGGTCCTCTCGTAGGTTTTCTGGGACACGGGTACTTCAGCCTCTTCGGAGCGATGCTGGCGGAGTTGTTTCCATCCGCGGTGCGCGGCACGGCGCAGGGGTTCTGCTACAACGTGGGCCGTGCGGCCGGGGCGGTGGCACCCTGGGCGATCGGCGCGCTCGCGGACGAGCGCGGTCTGGGATTTGCATTGGCGGCCACGTCGGTGTTGTATGTGGTCGGAGCCGGACTGGTTCTGTTATTGCCGGAGACGCGCGGCCAGGAGATTGAATGACGGCAGCGACGATCGACCTCAACTGCGATCTGGGGGAGCGCGAGGATGCGGCCGGCATCGCCGCGGACCTTGCGCTGCTGGAGTGCGTCACCTCCGCCAATATTGCCTGTGGGGGCCACGCCGGGGACGAACGCAGCATGGTGCGCACGGTCGCCGCCGCCATGGAACGCGGAGTCGCCCTGGGCGCGCACCCCGGTTATCCGGATCGAGCGCATTTCGGCCGCGAGGCTTTCGCGATGGCCCTTGCGGAACTCGATGACGCGATGGCCGCTCAGGTGCAGGCGCTTCAGCGGATCGTTGTCCGGCTGGGCGGCGCGCTCACGCACGTGAAGTTGCATGGCGCGCTGTACCACGCGGCGATGCGGCAACCGGAAATTGCGGAAGCCGTAGCCCGGGGCATCGGGCGTCTGGACCAATCCGTGATCCTGGTCGGTTTGGCGGGTGCGCCGGCGCTCGAGGCCTGGCGAGCGATGGGATTCCGCGTCGCGGCGGAGGCGTTTGCCGACCGCTGTTATGAATCAGATGGTTCGTTGCGCGACCGCCAGGAGTTGGCTGCATTGATCGACGATCCCCAGGCGGCCGCAGCCCAGGCGGTCGGCATCGCCATGGCCTCCGGCCTTTTGGCCCGGGAAGGTGGATTTGTGAATATACAGGCGGAAACCATTGGCCTGCACAGTGACACGCCCCACGCGGTCGATATCGCGCGGGCCGTTCGCACGGCTCTCACCCATTCGGGAATACGCGTCGAGGCGCTACTTCGGTGACGCGTCACTTTTTCCGGGTTCCCTGTCGGTCCTCGCAGCCGCGCGCTGCATCGATTCTCTAATTCGCGGGTCGGCGTCCTCCAGTAGCCGTTCCACGACCCCCGGTGGACCGAGTTCTGGGTATGCAAGGACGATCTCTACCACGTAAAGCCGGACCCACCATTGAGGTTGACGGGAGAGCTTTTCCAATTCCTGGACGACCGCCACGTCCGCGGCGGTTCGCTCCACGAAGCCGTACTGACGTTTCCAGAGTAGTTCGGCGACGACATGTTCGGCCCAGAGGAGGGGCTTGATTTCCTCTGGTTTGCGGAGTTGACAGGCCCGGACCATGGTCTGAAGGGCGGTTCCCGGCTCCGATTCGTACATGAATTTCACCAGGGACGTCTGTGGCTCCCGGCCTGCCCGGACGTCCGCTTCGATCAGGGCCCGATAGGCGGAGAAGTCCGGCGGTCGCGTGGCGGAGCGATCCTCATAACCCCTGAGCAGGTCCTGCACCATCGCCGTGACGGTATCGTCGCGATTGTCCAACTGCGGCGCCAAGGCGTCCACGATCACCTCTTTGGGTGCACTGAGCCGGGACAATACCCTGCCCACGAACGCATGGGTTCGCGTATCCTGGTGATGCTGAGCGGCAAACCACAGGAGCTGGGGAATGAGCTTCTGCACGTCGCCCTCGCCCAGCGCCGGAAGTTGATCGGCCTGCACGTTGAACGACGATTTGTCCGGCGCGTTGAACAATTTCGAAAGGGCGACCTGGTAGGTGTCGTCCGGCGTGATTTCCACGGTGCGCGTATTGGTCGCCACGATCGGGGCCGCCGGATCGGATTTGGAGACCTGTGCCGTTGCCCCGAAGATCGCGAGCCCAAGAACGAACCCCAAAGACACGCTTCGCGAAGTCCCGCATGGACGCCGACCGGTGTTTCTTCCTGCCATGACCTGCTCCTCTAACTACGGCGTCAGCCGGGTTGCGATGCCCATTTCGATGAAGTCGCGGACCTGCGAATAATCGTCGACGACGTAGTGCGTCGCACCGACGCCCCAAAAGATCGTTTCCACATTCAGGCCGGACGGACCCGGATCGGAATTCGGCACCGGTCCCCCATCGAGAAAGAAGTCGCTGAAGGTGCCGACCTGATAGTGATTGGCGTGATAGCCGGTGCTGGGCGGGCGGCGCAGCTCCTGGGAGACGTCAATATCCGAGTCATTCTCGACCGCATCCACGTAGGAGGTGGCCACGATCTCGAACACGCCGATGCCGGGCCGGTTATTGTCCAACCGCTCGGAAAGGTCGTAGGTCGAACCACCCCCGTGGCTGTAGCCGTAAATGGACACCTCATCGATCAGGCGATCGGCGACCGCGGTGACTACTTCATTGTAGACCGCGCCATTCCCATCGGCGGAGACGTTGTCCTCGTCATAGATATGGACGTCGTAACCCTGCTCGTAAAGCGCGGTCGCCACGACGAAGGTGCCGTGGTTTGGATCGACCGGGACCGAGGGAACCTGACCTTCACCGCCCAGCGACATGACGATGCTCCGGAAGGTGTGGAAGCGGAGCGTGTCCAACGAATAGGCGCCGGAGAGTGGTTCGAGATGCAGCTCGCCGTCGCCGTGCGCAGCGGCGGCCCTTTCCACCCAGATGGACAGAGACGTTCCGCCGCCGCCCAGCACCAGGGCATCCGTCCGATCATTCGTGAAAGGGATTTCCGAACCGGAGAGTTTGGTTCGCGTGGTCCATGCGGAGAGTGCGGAATTGGTCCGCCGCAAAGCGAGAGAGATTCCGGGCTGGTCGTTCTCGATCAACAGCTCGATCAAGTCATCCTCGCCCGCCGGATCGCTGTCACCCGGGGCGTTGATGCGAATACCCGGCCCGGCGGCGGCATCTTCTTCGTCTGCCTCGGCAACGGCTGTCTTCGCGAACGGGAAATACCCCGCGCCGTGCTGCGGCCGGTACGCCGTCACGGAGCCAAAGTCGCAGGGGTTCGGATCACAGGAACTGTCCGGTCCCATCCAGACTCCCGCACAACCGGCCTGCAGGGTCACGATGCAGGCGTCCGTGCCGGTGCAACACGCCCCCATCGAGGGCGGAGGACCCAGCAGGCAGTCGATGAAAGGCTGGACGTCGCGTCCATCAAAGGTGCCGTTGTTGTCCACGTCACCCGCGCAGGACGAACACCCTGACGTCTCCTGCACCAGGGCATCCACGAAGGGCGGGATGTCGAGAATATCGAGGAACGAATCGCAGTTCGCGTCGCAGGGCTCGCACGGCCCGGCGGTCATCGAAGCGCCGACAAGAAGGGAGATTGCAACGCTCGGTGTGGGCATGCCGATAAGCGCGACCAGAAGGAGGCCGGCAATCAGGACGAAACGGCGGCGATGGATTCCCCGCTCCAACTTTGGATTTTGTCGATCGATCATCGCCCCCTCCAGGCAGTCGGCAAGGGTGTAATAGACCACAACTCAAGGGTGCGGGTCAATGGCCGGCAAGAGCGGCGTCGAAGAATGCGATCAGGACGCGTCCCCCGATGATTAGACGTGAGCGGTGGAGCCGAATGGCGGCAAGCCGGAGTTCCTCGTAGACTTCGACCGCCTTGCGAGAATACGCCGCCACCCTCCGAGTTTGTTCACCATGCGTCGTCGATGTGAACCGGAAATGATGGATGACCCCCAGGTGGATCCGCGCGCGCATCGGGCGGCGCTTGCCGCGCTGCGCCGGTCGAACCGTCTGCTGCAATTCGATGCTCATCTGGCGCGTGCGGTTGCCGAGGTCGCTCCCGGCGACGGCGCGCGGATCGTCGAATTGGGGACCGGAGGCGGGGGCCTGCTCGAAGCCCTGAGATTCCGATTCAACGGGTCGCCGCGACCTCCCCTCCTGATCGGGACGGATCGCTCGCCATTTGCGCTGACCGACGCCAGGGCGTATCTCGCCGCGGTACAGTCTGCAAGATTTGTCGCTGGGGACGCAATGCGGCTACCGTTCGCCGATCGGTCGCTCGACGTCGTGGTCTGCTCGCTCTTACTCCATCATTTCGATTCCGACGGTGCGATTCGATTTCTTCAGGAAGCCGCCCGTGTCGCCTGCCGCGCAGTGATCGTCGGCGATCTGAATCGCAACCGGCTCGCATGGGCAATGACCTGGCTGTTCACGCGGCTCACCAGCCGCTCGCGGATATTTCACGTGGACGGACCGCGTTCCGTCCGTGCCGCCTACCGTCCGGAGGAGGTGCGCGCGCTGACGAACGCCGCGGGTCTGCGGATGGCGACGGTGCAGCCGAGTTTCCCGTTCCGGTGGATCATGATCTGGCAACGAGAGCAACCCTGATGAACGCTTCCTCGCAATCCGATGTCGTGGTCGTCGGCGCCGGGCCGGCGGGTTCGGCGGCGGCGATCCTGCTCGCCCGGGCGGGGGTCGCGGTAACGGTCTACGAACGGGCGATATTTCCGCGGCGCAAGGTGTGCGGAGGTTGTCTATCGGGCGATGCGGTTAATCTGCTGGATGAACTGCTCGGCGGGGAGGATTTTGAACTGGGCACACGCGTGACGCGCATCACATTTGAAATCGGGCGTCACTCGTTTGGGACTTCCGGTGGCCAATGCCGGATCATTCCGCGTGAAATCCTGGACACGCAATTGGCGGCCGCCGCAGCAAAAGCGGGCGCCAACTTGCGCTGGGGGCTTCGCGCCGAACTCGAGCCGGTGTGCGCTGATCGGTTGGGGATAAGCGCGGGCGGCCAATCCCTGCGACCAAGGTGGATACTTTGGGCGACGGGGCTGAATGCGATAAAGGATGAGTCCTACAGACCAAAAGCGTGCAACAGAGCCTTGATCGGGCACGCCTGGTCGGTCGTTCCGCGCGAGGCGGATCTTCGATGCGGCGACGTCTGTCCGCCGATCGGGGGCGTCAGCATGCACTGGCTGCAAGGCGGTTACGTGGGATTGGCCACGGTCTCGGACGATAAGTGCCTGATCGCCTCGGCAGTTGACGCAACTTTACTTCGTGGCGGGAAGCCATGGGTAGCATTACAGTCAGCCAATACGGACGCCCGCATCCTCCACGGCATCCATCCGCCTTCCTCACCGCAATTACTGGGAATAGCGGGGTTCCCTCTTCGACCGAGATGCGTGGGGCGCGGAAACCTCCTCTTCCTCGGCGATGCCGCAGGCTTCGAAGAGCCGTTCAGCGGCGAGGGGATCGGACAGGCCTTGCGGAGCGGCATGGCCGCAGCGCATGCTGTGCTCGCCGGCGGGTCCAACGATGACGTGGCGCGCAATTATTCGGAACAACTTCGTGACCATCGGCGAATTCGCCGCCGAACGCGCTGGCTCGGCAGCCTGCTCCGGAGCCGGGCCGCGTTCGCTTTGGCAAGACTACCCCTACCGGTCCCCGGTACACTCATCGAGCGAGTGTTAATGGGCGTGCACGTCAAACCTGGAAAGCAGGGGATACGTCCTCTCGCGCAGGGAGTCTGATGGCGACTTACATCCACGCACTCGCCACGGCCGTGCCCGAAGCCGCGTTGACCACGCAGAACGCAGCCAAGCTACTCGCGGACATTTGCCCGGATGCCCGCACCGCTCGGCTCATGGCTAAACTGCTCCCGCACACCGGCATCGAGCGCCGACACCTGGCCGCATTGGAGACCCAGGCGAGTCTCGACGAACCTGACGGTCTCTATCGCCGCGCGGTCGACCAGCTGCGAGGTCCCGGCATGCACGCGCGTTCGCAGGCCTTTGACGAGGCGTCGAATCGGCTGGTCGCGCGATTGCTTCGCCCGATGGCGTCGGAGGAACTTTCCGCGGTGGCGAGCCTGATTACCGTATGTTGCACGCACGCCTCCTCGCCGGGCCTGGAGCAGGCGGTGTTCAAGGGTACGACCGTTCCCCATGGCGTCGAACGGTGGAATCTCGGTTTCATGGGTTGTTCGGCGGCCCTGGCGGCGATGCGACTCGCGCATCGGAACATCGCCGTGCCGGCGCTTGCGGTGGCGTGCGAGCTTTCATCGCTGCACTTTCAATATTCGGCCGATCTGGAGCAATTGACGGCCAACCTGCTCTTTGCGGATGGCGCCGCGGCGGTGCTGATGCACGAGCGCCCCTCGCCGATTCGAATCGTCCAGGCTCGTTGTCTGGCGATTCCCGCCTTTGCGGAACAGATGGTCTGGAGGGCGGGGGATTTCGGTCTGCGCCTGTCGTTGTCGCCCGAGTTGTCAGCGACGCTGGCCGCGCACCTGCCCGACACGGTTCGGAGCTTTCTGGCAGAGGCGCGGCTGACGGCGGCGCAGATCGATCACTGGCTGGTTCATCCGGGCGGACCTCAAATACTCGATGCGGTGAACTCGGCGCTTGAACTTCCCGGAGGAGCGTTGACCCTTTCACGCCGGGTCCTGCGCCATTACGGAAACATGTCGTCGCCAACGATTCTGTTCATCCTGCGCGCCGCATTGGAGGCCGGCATGGTGGGACGATTCCAGTTGCTGGCGTTCGGCCCCGGATTGACCATCGAAATGATGCTCGTCGAGATTGACGGACCCGCGACAGAGATTCTCCGCGGCCCATTCATCATGGAGTCGCTTCGTTAGGCGGCACGGCGCACCGCCCGCAGAAATAATGCGGCCGGTCCGATCGAATGCTTCGATCAAAGACCGGCCGCTGCTTCCGTCGGGAGGTACTGGCTTCGTGTTTCTACGCGTTACAGCGAATCATGGGCCACACCGGCGGTCGTTCCGGCGTCGTTGGCCTTAAACGTGCCAGTGGTCGCATCGTAGTACCACGCTTTGTTCGTCGCCGCCGCGGTATTGGTAACGTCGTTGCCCGTGCCGCCGACCGTGAACGGATTCGTCGGAATCCGCTGGAGGTACGGCCCGTACTTGCCCGTGGCGTTGACCGTGCCGTCGGCGTCGGTCTTCTTGGTCATCTGGTCAGAAAAAGTCGCCTGTCCCGGATAGCTCCCATTGTGCTGGAGCTTGTAGAGGTCGATCTGGCCGCGGATCGTCTGCAGGTTGGTGGCCAGGGAACTCATGCGGGCATCGGCGGTAGAGTCGGTGAACTGTGGGATGACTACGGCCGCGAGAATGCCGAGAATGATCACGACGATCAACAATTCGACGAGGGTAAAGGCGCTGCGTCTCATTATTCACATCCTCCGGAAGCGATGAACTTTTTTTTCGCCGGTGCATCCGTAGAGCCGGCTGCACCCCGTCCTGGTCGATTACGCCGGCGGGCCCCTAACGAGCCCGTGGGCGGATTCCTGACTGTGTATCGAATCGGCCCGGGCCGCTTACTTCTTAATTAACGACAATACGATATGTCGCGTCTGCCCGTTGGAAACTCGGAACGAGGCCCACCGAAGGTCCTATACCCCGATGTCTTCGTTCCAAAGTTCGGGACGGGCGCGGATAAAGTCGCGCATCATGGCGATGCAGCTGGGATCATCCAGAACGACGAGTTCGACGCCGCGCTGGCGCACGTAGCTTTCCGGTCCCTGAAATGTTCGATTCTCGCCGATAACAATCCTGGGAATTTTGTAAAGCAGGGCCGTCCCGCTGCACATGTCGCAGGGGGAGAGCGTGGAATAAAGGACCGACCGCTGGTAATCACGCGCGGTCAGGCGGCCGGCGTTCTCCAGGCAGTCCATCTCGGCGTGGAGAATCGCGCTGCCCTTTTGCACGCGGCGGTTATGCCCGCGTCCGACAATCTTCCCATCGATGACCAGCACGGAACCGATGGGGATGCCTCCCTCGGCGAGGCCGAGCTTTGCTTCGTCGATCGCTGCCTGCATGAATGGGTCCATTGCGATTCTCCCAGGGGCGGCGGTGCTACATCCGATAAATGATAAAGCCCGCGATGTGATTTCCCAATCCGGAAACTTTGGCTTCGTTGTCACGGACCCATGCCATCGTTAGGCTTACCGCCTCTTGGTGAGGGTTGATTGTCGAAATCCGCAAGGAAATGGCTGTCCCGATTCCTCAAACTCGCCGTCTGTGCGGGGGCATTGTGGTATTTGAGCGACAAAGTCACGTGGAACGATCGAGTTCGACTGCGCTCCAATCCCGATGAGACGCTCCGCCTCATCGCCGTCACCGGCGATGTCCTTCGCGTCGCCGACGAGTCCGGACGCGAGCGCGAGGTGCTGAGATCGGAACTGGCGACGACCGACCAACTCGGCAAAGGCGAGCGAGACATTGAACTTGGCCTGAAGAGCATTGTCCGGGGGGCCGACTGGAACTGGGGGTTCTGGGCCATCCTCACCCTGGGCCCTACCGCCTTCATCATGGCGTGGCGGTTGCAGATTCTCCTCGCGACTCAAGAAATACACCTCTCCTATCGGGACTGCCTGCTCCTCACCTTCGCCGGCAATTTTTTCAACTTCGCCATGCCCGGCACGACCGGCGGCGATATTTACAAGGCCTATCACATTGCCAAACGGACGCATCGGCGGACCGAGGGCATCACCATCGTCCTTCTCGATCGCGCCGTTGGCCTCATCAGCTTCCTCATCCTCGCGGCGGCGACGATTCTCGCGTCGTGGCGGTCGTCGATGATCGGCGGATACGGTCAGGCCGTCGGTTACCTGCTCGTTGCATTCATTGTCGGTGGCTGCCTGTTTTTCTCGCGGCGGTTCCGCCGGCTGATTCGCTACGACACGCTGCTGACGAAACTACCGCTGGCGGACAAGATTCGGCGCATCGACGAAACGACGTTCAGCTTCCGCTATCACCATGCCCAGGCGGCGTTCGCGCTGGCGACGACGATCGTCAGCCATTTTTGCATTGTCACGTCGGTCTATTGCACGGCGCACGCGCTCGGAATTCATCCGACGGGCGGTCAGACAGAGGCCATGCTCTATTGGACGTGCCTGCTGTCGGCGGTGGTGGGGTATCTGTTCGCCTCCGTGCCGATCACGTTTCAAGGATTTGGTCTATTGGAGGCCGTGTTCTATAAGGTCATGGTGGAGGGCGGCTGGTGTACCGCCTCGCAGATGCTGGCGCTGACGCTGTCCATGCGCCTGATCCAGATACTGTGGTCGCTTCCCGGCGTGCTGGTTCCGTGGCTGGGCTTCCGCCGTCCGCCGGAGGCGGAGTTGACGGCGGTGGCAGAAGGCCAGGGAGTGGAGGCCCGGTTTGGAGCGGATACAACCGGGAATTGAACGGACACTAATAAACCGGATGCGGAGGCGGCACGCGCGCACGCTGTGACCCGCCGTTACCGGGCGGCGGGGCGGGGGTTGGGGCCGATGGCGGGGAGAGAAAAGCGAAACGTCATGCCGCGGTCGGCGTTGGCGGTGGCCCAGAGGCGACCGCCGTGGGATTCGATGATGGACTTGCTGATGGACAGGCCCAGGCCCATGCCGTCGGACTTAGTGGTGAAGAAGGGTTGGAAGAGCCGGTCGGCGACAGCGGGGGAGACGCCGGGACCGGTGTCGCAGACGGCGACTTCGATGGTCCCGCGTTCGCCGAGATGGGTGGACACGACGATTCGGCGCGGCGCGGTGTGCGGTTCGTGAAGGGCCTGGCAGGCATTGCGCAACAGGTTCAGAAGTACCTGCTCGATTTGGATGACGTCAATTTCAATCCTTTGAAGGCCGTCGGCCAGCTCGAGATCGATGGTCAGACCGGACTGCAACGCCTCCGGAGCAAGAAAGGCGACGGCTTCGCGAACCACATCGTTGATATTCGCCTTTGAGGGCTGCGACTCCTGCTTACGGATAAAGTTTCTCAGACGGCGGATGACTTCGCTGGCGTGCTGGGCCTCCAGCGCCACCTGATTGAGGATCTCCTTAAACCCGGCGGGGGCGTCGGCGCCGGATTGAATCCGGCGCAGGCACCCCTTGGCGTAATTGGCGATGCTGGTGAGCGGCTGGTTGATTTCGTGGGCCAGCCCCGCGGCCATCTCGCCCATCGTCGAGAGGCGCAGGACGTGGGCGAGCTGCTCCTGATGCTGGCGGGCGCGTTCTTCGGTCAGTTTCCGCTCGGTGAGATCGCGGACGGCGGTGACATGGGCGATCAGGCCCTGGTAAGGAACTTCCTTTCCCCGGACCTCGATGGGAAACGTGGAACCGTCGCGGCGAACTCCGAGGGTTTCGTAGGGTTTGTCTCCGGCCCCATGACTTTTGTTTCCCAGAGCGGCGGCCTCTCCGGTCAATGAGGCGGGCACCACCAGCTCGGACTTGATCTTGCCGATTAATTCGCGGCGGTCGTAACCGAACATCCGCGCGAGGATTTCGTTGGCATCGAGAATCGTGCCGCCTTCGTGGATCGCAATGCCCTCGGACGTCGCCTCGGCGAGCTGGCGGAAACGATCCTCGCTTTCGCGCAGGGCCTGACCGGCCCGTTTGAGTTCGGTCATATCGAAGACCGTGGAGCGGGTCATCACGAAGGCGCCGTCGTTGTCGCGGACGGCGGTGGCGTTCAGTACGACGGGGAGAGGTGAGCCGTCTTTTCGCAGCAGCTCGAATTCGATATTACGCACGAATCCTGCATCGATCAGCCGGGAGAAGCTCGCCGAAAAAATGTGTCGGGATATCGGGACCATGAGTTCAACGAAGCGTTTGACGCCGACGACCTCTTCGCGGCGGTAGCCGAGCCAATTGAGTTCGGTGTCGTTCATGCGGATGACCAGGCCGTCGGCGTCAAGGGAGTGGTATCCGCAGGGGGCGTGATTGTAGAGGTCGCTGATTTGCTCGGCGGAGCGCCGCAGAGCGTTTTCCGCTTCTTTTCTGGAGGTGATGTCGCGGGCGATGGCTTGCACGATGGACCGTCCGTGAAATGGACAGACCGCCGCGGAAATTTCAATAGGAAGCTCGGTGCCGTCGGCGCGAATCATCACGGTTTCATAGCTGGGCAAGACGCCGCCGTCGACCATGAGCTTTGCGATCCGCTCGCGAACAATCGGATGGCGCGCCAGCGGGATAAAGTCCCAGATGGGACGCCCGACAAGATCCGACGATCGTTCGAAACCGTACAGCGCGGCGGCCTGGTCGTTGGCAAAGAGAAACCGCTCACCATCGTGGAGGAAGATGGCGTCGGGGGCGCGGCTGAGAACGACGCGAAGGCGTTCCTCGCTCTCGTTAAGTTCTTGTTCGGCGATGCGGCGCTGCTCGATCTCGACCCGAAGTCGCTGGTTGGCGTTTTCAAGATCGGCCGTGCGGTCCTTGACGCGCTGCTCGAGGTTCTCGTGCGCGCGGCGCAGCGCGATTTCCGCCCGCTTTCGCTCGGTAATGTCAACAAAGGTGGCGACCACGCCGCGCGACTGGCCGGCTTCGCCGATCAGCGGCTGGGTGTTGATGGACAGCCACGCCACGTCGCCGCCCGCCCTGGGCAGGCCCATGACGACGTTGAAGCAGGGCTGACCGGTCGCGAGGGTCACGACGACCGGAAAGGCCTCGGGGGAAAAGACGCTTCCGTCCTCGTGAATCGCGCCCCAGCGGGAGTCTTTGACGGCCCGTCCGATGATGCCTTTGGCGGAGAGTCCGAGGATCCGCTCGGCGGAGGCGTTGCAAAAGTAGATCATCCCGATCGCGTCGGTCAGAACGATGCCCTCGGCCATCGCCGCAACGACCGAGCGATAGCGCTCCTCGGTCTCGCGAAGGGCGCGATCCGCGTATTTGTGCTCGGTGATGTCAACGCACGAGCCGATGTAGCCGAGAAATCGGTCGTCCGAATCGTGGAGGGGAACGCCGGTATCGAGCAGCCACCGAAAAACGCCGTCGTGGCGGCGGAGGCGATACTCGATATGAAACGTCCGGCGCCGGCGCACGGCGTCCAGGTAGGTGTCCATGCACGATCGGACGTCGTCGGGGTGGACGCAATCCGCCCAACCATCGCCGAGTTCCTGTTCGAGGGTGCGCCCGGTAAAGCTCAACCAGGGCCGGTTCAAGTAGATACTCTTGGCGTCGGGAGCGGCGACCCAGATGAGGGCGGGGACGAGATCGAGGATTCGATGAAAATCCGGCGATTCGAGAAACCCGGCGGGAAAATCCGCCCGGAAAGAGTGGTCCGACCGGCCGATGGTCTCGGGCGAGATGGGGACGGGTGGGCCCGGCACAACGTGTGCACCCTTCTTCGCCGGCCTCATGACGAAATCCTCCCAACGCCCGAGATAACATTGTATCCCGGGTCGATCGAGGGACCAAGGCGAGCCGGGGCGTCAGCGCGAGCGGCGTATGACGCCGATGAGGACGCCCTGGATATCGACCTGCGTCGTGTAGATCGGCTCGTAGCGTTCGTTGGCGGGCTGGAGGCGGATGCGGTGCTTTTCGCGGAAAAACCGCTTGAGCGTGGCCTCGCCGTTCTCCAACAGGGCGACGACGATCTCGCCGTTGTTGGCGGTGGAGCGCTTTTCGATCACGACGTAGTCGCCGTCGGCGATCTGGTCGTTGATCATGCTGTCGCCCTTCACCTCAAGAACGTAGGCCCCGTAGCGCGAGAAAAAAATCTCTTCGAGGTCGACGACCTCGGGATTTTCGATGGCCTCGATCGGCGAGCCGGCGGCGATGCGGCCGACGAGCTTCAGGCAGCTCGGACGGTCATCGGGCAGCTCCAGATGGTCAGCCAATTGCAAAGAGCGAGCCTTGTGCTTGTCGCGCCGGAGCAGTCCGCGCCCTTCGAGGATGGAGAGGTGCTCGAAGACGGTCACCTTGGAGATGTCGAACTCGGCGGCGATCTCGTCGTAGGTCGGGGAAAAGCCATGTCTGTGGGTGTAGTCCCGGACGAAGGTCAGGATCTCGGCTTGGCGCGGGGTCGCGGGGCGGGTCTGTTTCGAGCGACCGCGCGGGGGGGGCGGGCGGCGGGCACGTCTGGGCCGTCCCTTGCTGTAATACAACGACATGGCGACTCTCCTTCTTGGACGGCCACGGCCGGCCGGCGAGTCCCTCCGGCCCGAGGATGAGTAAGGGCCAGTCGGACTCGTCGCCGGTCAGGGCGGTCACATGGGCGGCCGGGTGGGGCGATGCGGCAAGATCGTCCCACGCGGGCGCGGACTCGACGCTTCGCCGAGCCACCATGCTCGGCGACGGCGCACAACGAACCGCAGGCCGCCCCGGCGTCCAATCGACGCGATATGCGCCGCCGGGGCCGAAACGGCAGAGCGCCCCATCGACCGGCACAGGCCTCCCCTCCCGGGGCTCGACGGCCGCGACCCGGATAGGGGCGCGGGAAATCGAGAAGAGCCGGCCAAAAAGGCCGCGAATCGTTGCCGCCACGGCAAGCATATCCTAACTTCGACCGAACGTCAACCCTAACAGGAGGCGAATTTTTAGGAATGCGGAATTCGGAATGCGGAAAAAAAAAGGCCCCGATGGGGTCAGTCGGTGGGTATTGGTTTCGAGGACGGCGTACGGCGGATTTTGGTCCAGATTCCCGCGGCGCCGGCCTGAGCCCCGAGTCCCCAGGGGCCCCGCAGAGAAAAGTCGCCCACCGTTGCGGTCAGGACGGACTTTTTGTTAACCGATACTTTGACCTCTCCGGGAGAAATCACCAGGCGAAAGGCGATGTCCTTGTTCAACTCCACGCCGGGGGCCTTCGCCGTCGCCAAGTTCTCCCACTCGTCTTTGCCCGTGCGATACCGAAAGACCGTGACGCCGTACCCTGCGACGAAGGCGACGGAAACGAATCCCTCATCCGAGCGGCCGAGATAGAAGTTCATCTGTTGCTTGGTGCCGGGCAGGATTCGCACATGGCCGGATATCTTGTATTGATCCTGGCCGACCGGCGCGAACCGCCAGGCAACCGCGTTTGTCTCGGGAAAGGCAAGTTGGTACCACTGCTTTCTTGACGTATCGAGCGACCGATACTCTTCGTCCCATTCGGGCTTCAAGCCCCGGATGAACTCGGCGAATTCGTCGTCGAGGCCGATGAACTCATCTTCCAGCTTGGCGAACTTGGCCGAAGGCTTGGAACTCGAGGAATCGGAAGACTCCTTTAGGATTCGCAACATTTTCCGAATCAACTTGCTGCCCGAGCCCGGCCGCGGCCCTTCCTCCAGGAATCGGAAGAGCAGCCAGCGCAGCCCGTAACGCGCCGTTGGGGAAAGTGCATCAAGTTCACGATGCATAATTTCGCGAATCTTGGGGAGCTTGCCGTCCTTCAAAAGCCGGGCCGTTATGCAGACATAACGGCATGTTAACGGGTCCATTTCCGGACCGGCGCTCCAAGCGATCTCGACTAGCACCTTCTCATCGATGTAGGACGCGGCCCCATCTTTGATCCAGCGTGGCAGCTCGCGGTAGTTCAGGCCCAGCGAATGCCCAACAAGATGAAAAGCCTCGTGCGCAATGAGCCGGCGCGTCATTACGGGAAGACCGATCATTCGTAATGTCTCACGGGTGCACGGCGGCTGTATTAAGACATGGGCGGTTTTTGAATCCCCATGAGTAAATGCCAAGTTGCTTTTGAAACGGCCTCCGGTGAGATCTTGTTCGGCACTCTCATATTCTTCAATCGATTCATAAAGATGAAGCGACGATGGCTCCCCCTTGGACGTCGGGACTTCGCCGAGCATTTTCTCAGCGACCTTCCACGCCGCTTCGAGGGTGGCCTCGGAGTCCTTTTGGATCTTGGGATTCGACGGGTGACAGAGGACTTGGCATTTGTGCCAAGCGGGGCTTTTCGCGCCCGCTTTCGGAGACTCGCAACTCATTAAGCAAGCGGGACAAGCCAAAATGCACGCCAGACCATTCATGATCATACCGGTATCCTCACGTCGGCTTCCCGACAGATCGGCTACTAATTTCGCTTAATGCCTCGGCGGCCTTGCGGCGGTCCATGAGAAACGTCACGCGGGCCATCTGGTCGGGGCCGATCAGTTTGAGGAGGGTGTCCTTGGCGTCGCGGAGGCCCGTTCGGCGGGAAACGTGGTGCAACACAAAATGCGGGCCGTCGAGGCGGTGAATGATCCGGGCCACGTCGCGGACGTGGAGGTGGTAGCCGTCACGGGCGCGGTGGATGTGGTCGGCTTCGAAGAAGGAGCACTCCAGGATCACGACCTTGGCCTTGGTGACGACCTCCTGATCGATCCAGGGACCCTCCGCCGTGTCGCCGCAGAAGGTGACGAGCGGGACTTCGATGATCTGCTCAATCTGAATGCCCTGCTTCTTCAGCGCGACCAGCTCCGGGCCGGTCTTGGCGGCAAACTCCGGGCGGAGCTTGTGGCGGACGGCGACGACGCTGTAGCCCAGCGAGGCCACGCGGTGGTTCACGTCGAAGGCGCGGGCGACGAGGCCCCGCCGGATATCGAACTTGTCACCTGCTGCCATTCCGATGATCCGCGCCGGCGACTCATGGCCTTCGATCCGGGCCCAGACCTTGAGCAGATCGCGGATCGGCTGCACGAGCGGATGCGGGGCGAGGACGCAGCCGGGGGCATTGCCGACGAAATTTCGTTGGCTGAAGTAATAGGCCAGGCCAGCGGCGTGATCCATGTGGCCATGGGAAAGGAGAACGTGGTCGATGGCCAGCATCTCCGCCGGGGCGTTGCCGACATCGAAGCAGACGTTGAGTTCGGGCGCGGCGATGACCGTCTCCTCGCCGGCGACGCTGTAGCCGAGGAGGCGGAGGTTCTCGATAAAGTGTTCGACGAGTCGTGCCATTTAACGCCGCCCGCTATCACATAGACTCACGTCTTCGGCCAAGTCTAGTCGTGCCGGGACGGACTGTCGAAACATCGAGACAGGGCGTGGGACTTCTGCGCAGCCGTTTTTTGTGGTAAGGGAAAGTCCATGAACCCGGCCCGAAAGCGCCTCCTCCTGGGCGGCGGATTGATTCTCGTCGTGACAGCGATCGCCTACGTCCCTGCCCTGCGCGGCGATTTCATCTGGGACGACGACGCCTACGTTACCCTCAACACTACGCTCACCTCGCTCAAGGGCCTATGGCGAATATGGACCAAGTTTGAGGCCACGCCGCAGTATTACCCGCTGGTCTTCACGACGTTCTGGGTCGAGCGGCACATCTGGGGCCTGAATCCCCTTGGCTACCACGTCGTCAACCTGCTGCTTCATATTGGCAGCGCGATTTTCCTGTGGCGGATCCTCCTGCGTCTGAAGGTGCCCGGCGCTTATCTTGCGGCGCTGATCTTCGCCCTTCACCCGGTTCACGTGGAGTCCGTCGCCTGGATCACGGAGCGGAAGAACGTCCTATCCGGCCTCTTATATTTCTGCTCCGCCGCATGTTATCTCCGGTTTTCCCATCTTCCGGACGAAAAAATCCCGCTACGACCGGCGTGGAAATGGTATGCACCGGCCCTCCTGCTTTTTTGCGGGGCGCTGCTGAGCAAGACCGTAACGGCGTCGCTTCCGGCGGCGATCTTGCTTGTCCTTTGGTGGAAGCGTGACCGGCTGGTGCTGCGGGATGTGCTGCCGCTGGTTCCGTTTTTCGCCCTCGGCCTGGTGATGGGGCTGACGACGGCATGGCTCGAACGCCATCACGTCGGGGCGGCGAAGGTCCAATGGGGCTTATCGTCCATCGACCGAATCCTGATCGCCGGTCGGGCGGTGTGGTTCTATGTCGGCAAGCTACTCTGGCCGCATCCGTTGATCTTCACCTATCCGCGCTGGCGAATCGATTCGAGCGAGGCGTGGCAGTACGCATTTCCGATTGCGGCGCTGGTCGTGGTGGCCGCGCTTTGGGCGCTGCGAAAGCGCGTCGGCAAGGGGCCGCTCGTCGCCGCGCTGTTTTTCGGCGGGACGCTTTTGCCTGCGTTGGGGTTCTTCGATGTCTTTCCGATGATCTTCTCCTTCGTGGCCGACCATTTTCAGTACCTCGCCAGCATCGGACCGATCGTTCTGATTTCCGCATTGCTCGCGGGGCGCTTGGGAATCCGCTCGGCGGCGGTTCGTTTGGCGGGCGCCGGTTGCCTCCTGCTGCCGCTCGGGATCCTGACGTGGCGCCAGGGTTACGTCTATCGCGATCTCGAAACGCTGTGGCGGGACACGATCAAAAAGAACGACAGCTCTTGGATGGCGCACAACAATCTCGGCGTGGTCCTTAACGAGACCGATCGAGTGGACGAAGCCGCCCGTTCTTTTGAGCGCGCGATCGAACTCAATCCCCTTGGCCCACCAGGCTACATTGGCCTGGTCGATTCGCGGATCCGACAGAATCGTCTCGACGAGGCCGCCGATTTTCTCGAAAAGGCGCGCCAGTTGGACCCCAGTCTGGCCATGGTCCAGTTCTGGCTCGGCGTGATCGCGGATAAGCGAAATAATACGGACAAGGCCATCGAACATTACCGTCACGCCCTGGAATCCAAGCCGGACCTGCCGGACGCCCATAACAACCTGGCTGTACTCCTGGAGCAGCGCGGGGAGGTCGATGCCGCACTGGCCCATTACAAGTCGGCTTTGGAAGGGTTCGACGTCAAGCACAAGGAGCCGAGAATGGCCCTCGTGCATTACAACATCGCCGCGATGCTGGAAGCCAGCGGCAATAAGGACGAGGCCGTCGAGCATTACTGGCGAGCGGTCACGTTGAAGCCGGAATATGGAGAGGCGCACTTGAAGCTGGCAAATCTCCTCTTCGCCCGACGCAAGTACGCGCTCGCCGTGCAGCATTACGAGCAGGCGATCCTTCGCCTGCCGTCCCATCCCCAGGCCCATTACAACTACGGCGTCGCCCTGTCCAACCTCAATCGGTTCCACGAGTCGGCCGCGCAATTCTCCGAGGCCCTGCGGATCAAGCCGGACTACCTGGAGGCGAAATTTGGATTGGCGCGTCTTGAGGAAGTGCGGGGCCGTACGGATGAAGCGCTTCGCGCCTATGAGGCCATCCTTCGCGACCATCCCGATCACGCTGCGGCCCGGCAGAGGAAAAACGCGCTGCGCACCGAACAGATGAACCATCGCGCGGGTACGCAGCCCGCTCAGACCCCGTGATTACCTTGGCATCCAGAACAATTCACAGGGCTCCATCACGAAGGACGGCATTTTTCGCTTGACACCCCGGTTATAGGGCCTTAACCTCCCCTTCATACTACCTGTTGGGGTCAGGGACGGCCCGCAGGAGTCCGTGGCAGAAAGATGCAATGTCCCTACTGCAAAGAACAACGTAACGACAAGGTCATCGACTCCAGAGCGACCGAAGGCGGTACGGTCATTCGGCGGCGACGCCAATGCCTGTCCTGCAACAAGCGATATACGACGTATGAGCGAGTGGAAGAGACCGGCAAGTTGCTGGTCGTCAAGAAGAGCGGCGAGCGCGTGCCCTACGAGCGGGAAAAACTGCTCGGCGGATTGCAGCGCGCCTGCTGGAAGCGCCCCATCGGCATCGAAGCGCTTCAAAAGCTGGCCGACGAAGTCGAGGAAGAGGTCTTCCGCGAATTCGATCGCGAAGTGCCCAGCTCCTATCTCGGTAGCGCCGTCTCCCGACGACTCGCCAAGCTCGACAAGATCGCCTACCTGCGGTTCGCCAGCATGTATCACGAATTCCAACAGGTCGATGATTTCATCGAGGAGGCCCAGGCGATTTTGGACCGCGATCAACGAGAGGTCGCGGGCCAGCAGGATTTATTCCATGAACGATCCGATAGTGAGCCATAGCGGTCTTTCCGTCGCCAAGCGCGACGGGACCGTCGAACCGTTCGTCATCGGCAAGATCTTGAACTGCGTGCAAAACGGGCTGGCCGCCAGCGGCGAGCCCCTGGCCATCGACACCAGCGCGGCAGGGGGGCTGGCCGAGGCGGTGTACGAGTATCTCAAGAACTCGTACCCCGAGTCGCCGGTCCCTTCGAAGCACCTGGCGGAACTGGTGGAACTCGTGCTCTCCCAGACGGGGCACTCCGCCGCCGGTCTGGCCATTCGCCAGCACGCGCATTTCCGCGATCGGCAGCGGCGCCGCGTGACGGTGGCGACACCGCGACCGGCTGACGGCCGCTTCGTGCAGAAGCGCTGGGACAAGACTTTGCTGATCCGACACCTGCGACGACATCACCTGCTCGATACGCCGGCTTCAAGGATGATCGCCGGTCGTGTCGAGCAGATGATTTTTGAATGCGGACTCCGCTCGGTGACCGGCGGACTCGTCCGGGAGTTGGCCCGCAGCGAGATGCTGGCGTGGGGCCTTCTGGCCGGGGCGCTGGTCGTCAAAAGGACCCGGAAGGAGCGCGACACACGAAGGGTCGAGGACCGATCCGAGTCCGCGTGAAACTTTGTGGCACCGGCTCTTAGCCGGTGTGTTGCGGCCGGCGTCCCTGCCGGCCGTAGAAGTCGAATTTGGTCTGATTACGGACGATCAGGCAAAAGACGAGCGCTCCAGCGTGAGCGCGGCAGGCGGAACCGATCAAGGATGTTGCAACGGACGCCGGTTCCGCCGCTTTTTGGCCTGTCGTAAGACTCCGCCCTCATCCGAGCGCCACGGCGTGGGCTCTTGTCTTGCGACAGGCTTCTTTTCTGCGCCGCCTCAGGCTACGGGGCGTTTTCGAAATACGCTAGAATAGCTTGGAGCTATGAAGCCCACGGTATATTTGGATTCTTCCGTTCCGAGCTACTGGCTGGAACCGGCAAGCGATGACCCCATCATCCGTGCGCGCCACTTGATTATTCGTCGTTGGTGGGATGAGGAGTTGGGGCGATTCGAAGTGCGCATTTCTCAGTATGTTTTGGATGAACTCGCGCAAGGGGATTCGCTTCGAGCGACCCGGCGGCTCGAACTCGTCAAACAGTTTGCATCACTAGATATCAGCGACTCCGTCATCGATGCCGCCGACTTCTATATGGCCAACTTTGCGATGCCTCGGCGCGATGCCCGCGATGCTTTCCACATCGCTTTCGCGTCGGTCTACGAAGTGGACTATCTGTTGACGTGGAACTATGCTCATCTAGCCAATGCCAGCAAGAGGAAGCACATCGAAACCCTAAACCAGCGGCTTCGATTGATCTCGCCGGTCATTTGTTCGCCCGAAGAACTGATGCTGGAATCGCGGGAGTAAAACTGGATATGTTTTTTGATCCTGTTGTCGAGGAAATGAGAACTAACGGAGCGCGGCTTGCCGAAGAATGCGGTGGAGATATCCGGCGTATTGCCGACCGCCTACGCCGCGAACAGGCCGAGCATCCCGATCGTGTCGTCATCCGTCGGGAGGGAATCAAGGGTCAGTCACCGCAACCCGACACGACAAAACATACACGCCCTTAAGAACGTGCTGACATACGCCTTCCGCACTCGGGACAGATACCGCTGACGTTGCCCATCAAGTCGTAACCGCACACGGGGCAAGCTTGTTGTCGCTGTCGAGTGTCCTTAAGGGCCTGAAGGTAGAAGATTGAACCAAGAACTGAAAACAATAGAAGACGCCCGAGTTTCTCGTAAGTGTCCTGTTGCGCCGATCCGTGCAAGGCTCCCAATACGGGCATCAAATTGAGGAAAAGGTTAGTGAAACAGGCAAGCGAGGCTATCAGAAAGGCCCATTTTAAAATACCACGAAGTCGACGAGAAACTAACCCAGGATAAACCAGGGCGATTGCTGCGACCGCCATTAAGTCGACGCTGATGTCCCATGCTCTGAAAAGTGGCGGGCGTCCTGATAGAACGACAAACCCACCGTCCGTGATACAGTCAGAAAACTCAAACACACCAGGCACGCTGATCTGCAAATCTTTGCTCGATGAAGTCCCGGAATAACGCACCTGTCGGTTGAACGAAAGACATCCGCCAATGATCGATGCCGATATCTTCCCGCTTCCGTATTCGAGCGGCCAAATCGTAATCTGGTATCCGCCCCGGACTTGGTGGATGTAGCTCGCCGCCCCAATGACGGCTCCACCAATTGACATGACGACGGACAAGAGAATGCCAATCCGCCTGAAGTAACCCAAAGGGGACTCCTCGGCTTTCTTTTCTTCACTCGTAATTCTTCATTCGAAATTGCCGCTACACCACCGGAGGCCGCCCGATCGAGTAGTACGCAAACCCTCGCCGGCGAATCTGATCGGGCTTGTAGAGGTTGCGGCCGTCGAAGATGACTGGCTGCTTGAGGATCGCCTTGAGGCGGTCAAAGTCCGGCGAGCGGTATTCGTTCCACTCAGTGCAGATGACCAGGGCATCGGCCCCCTGCGCGGCCTGATAGGCGTCCGCGCAATATTCGATCTTCATGCTGAAGACGCGGCGCAGGTTGTCCAGGGCCTTGGGGTCGCTGATCCGCACCTTCGCCCCGGCGTCGAGCAGACCCTCGATGACGCGGAGCGCGGGGGCCTCGCGGATGTCGTCGGTCTTGGGTTTAAAGGCCGCGCCCCAGATGGCGAAGGACCGACCGGTGAGCTGCCCCTTGAAGTGTGACTTGATCCGCTCGACGAGCAGGCCTTTCTGCCGCTCGTTGAGGAGGTGGACCTGGTGCAGCATTTCGGCGGGCACGTTCGCGTCGTTGGCGACGTGCCAGAGCGCCTGGACGTCCTTCGGGAAACAGCTTCCACCGTAGCCGATACCGGGGTAGAGGAAGTGCGAACCGATCCGGGCGTCGTAGCCGATCCCCTCGCGGACCTCGTCCACGTCGATCGCCATCGCCTCGCAGATGTTGGCGATCTGATTGATGAAGCTGATGCGCGTGGAGAGGTAGCAGTTCGCCGCGTACTTGACCATCTCCGCGGCGGCACGTCGGACCACCAGAATCGGGTGGCGGTTACGCACGAACGGCGCGTAAAGTTCTTTCATGATTTCCGCCGCCTGCGCATCCTCCGAGCCGATGACCACGCGATCCGGCCGCTGGAAATCATCGACCGCCGAACCTTCCTTGAGGAACTCCGGGTTGCTGACAACGGCAATGGGATGTTTGGCCAGCGGCGTCACCAGCTTCTCGACCTGGGCGCACGTCCCGACGGGAACGGTGGATTTCATCACCAGGACGGTCCGTTTGGTGACGGCTCGGGCGATGTCCTGCACGGCGGCAAAGATCCCCGACAAGTCCGCCGAGCCGTCGTGATTCGGCGGCGTACCGATGGCGATGAAGATAATCTCCGCGTGTTGGACGGCCTCGACGAGGTTGGTCGTCAGGCGGAAGCGCCGGGCAGCGAGATTGGCCGTGAGCAGGTCGGTCAGTCCCGGCTCGAAGATCGTGCACTCGCCGCGGGAAAGCTTGGCGACTTTGTCGTCATCGACATCCAGGCCGATGACGTCGTTGCCCGTGTCCGCGAGGCAGACGCCAGTGACCAACCCGACATAACCCGTCCCGACGATAGTAATTCGCATGGTGCGTACTCTTCCTCGTGTTTTCGAATTGGATTATCGGTGAAAATGGGGATTCTATCCAGCCAGCGAGTATGTCGAAAATCAGGACCAGGCACGCAAGTACCTGCCGGAGAACGATTCGCGCCGAATGACGGACGCCCTCAAGGGGTGCGCCACTCGGCCAGATCTTTCGGTCGGGGTTCTGTAAGCAAACCGCACCAAGACGCGATTAAGCTAAGGCGGTAGTCGCCGCCATCAGGGCCACATCCTGAATCGAATGCCCGCAAAGTTGCCCTATGTTCACGACTCGCTCCGGCTCCTGCGGCATGTCGGGTCGCCAGAGGATGAGCTGGTCGCGGCGGTCGTTGACACCGACGATCCAATCCGCCGCCGCGTAGCCCCAGCGGATCGGCTGGCCGCAACGGTATTCGATGCTGAAGGCGTCGCCGAGGACGAGCATTTCCAGGTGCGGCTGACGGTCTCCTACGACGACGCGCGGGGCCCCGCCGCCCGGTAGCCACGCGAGCGATTCGACCGCCCGGCCGCACGCGGGCCGAATGGTCTCCGCCGTATCAAAGGCCCCGAAGAGCCAGCGGGCGATCCGCCCGTCGGCCAGACCGGCAATAATCGTCTCCTCCGCGACGAGCAAGGCGGTGACGTTTGCAGGGGCCGTCAGCGACATCAGTCCTTCGCACGATTCCGGAGCAAGAGCGAGCACCTCGCGGTCGGCAGCCAGCCAAATCCGTCTCGTCGCGTCCGTCTGCACGTCGCGAACGGACTTGCAGACCGCCAGCCGGTCCGCCAGCGGCATATCGACTTGTCGCGGTTCGCCGAGCTTCCAGCGGATGAGGCCGACCTCTGAATGCGTCGCGAACAGATGATCTCCGGCCAACGTCGCGGCATTGACGCCACCGCGCAGCTCGCGCGAGGGTGCAAACGCGAGGGACTCGACATCCTGGCTGCCCTCTTTCAGCACGTGGACCCCCGTGCGCGCTCCGACGAGTCGAGTCCCATCGTTGCAGACTCGAACCGACCGAAGTGGCCCGAGCGAGGGTGCAAGAGGTTGCCGTTGAAGCGGCTGATCAGGCGCTTGGGGATCGAGCGAAATCAGCTCGTCGCCGGCCACAATGAGTACCGCGCTGGTCTGCGTTGCAGCGCTGCCGCGGGATAGGAGGGCCTGGTACAGCCCACCGCGCTCGGCGGGGGAAAACGTCTTGATGAGATCGACGACCGCGGTCCCCGGCGACTTGGCCGCGAGAGCGCCGAGCTGCTCCAGTGTTGACGAGAGGTGGGCCAAGTGCTCGACCTGCGACTGCCGGTCGCGCTCGCGCTGCTGTTTTTGCTGCTCCAGACGTTCTTGACGGGTGGTAGCCGCCTTGCGCAGCGACTGCGTCTCGACATAATCCGTCGAGTGGGCGGCGAATCGTGCGGCCGATGCCAGTGAAAGCCCGGACTCAAAGGCCAGCGACTGAAACTCCTCGGCGAGGCCATCGTCGAAGGCGCCGGCGGCGTCCGTGGAGAGCAGGTCCGCCGCGGGCCGCTGCTTGACGAACCTCTCGACGGTGCGGCGTACGAGCGGCTCGCAGAAATGTCGCAGGCGGTCGGCCGTCAGGGTTTCGATCCCGGCCATCAGGTTCTTCTGGAAGGCGACCATGTCTAGGCGGTCGTTGCCCGCACAAACGGACAGACCGACACTGACACGGATGGCGAAGTTATCCTGCGAAGTGAGGGCCCCGAGTTCATAGTTGAGCATGAAAGGGGTCGTGCGGACGAAGAGCAGCTTGCGGCAGTCCGCGGCTTCAATCTCGCGCCCGGACGCGACGAAGCCCGGCGAGGACGACTCGCCCCAGACCAGGGCGACGCACTCCGGCGGAACGGTTACGCGCCGCGTGAGGATTGAAAAAACCTCCTGCGGCCGGACGACGCACGCGACAGTTTGCATGTCCGTCATGAAATGGTCGATGTTGAACGCACCGGAGATCATGGTTGCATCCACCCCAGAAAAGTCTCACGCAGAGGCGCAGAGATCGCAGAGTCAGGAAAGAAATCTTATCAGGCTGTTTCTTTTCTCTGCGTGCTCTGCGCCTCTGCGTGAGCTTTCTTAGTTCGCATCCCGGAACTGTTCAAAACGCAACAGGTCCTTTTTCTTCACGGACGGCGTCAGTTCCGCCAGCGCCATCACAATGTCCGCCATCGCGATCGGCCGCGCCGTTTCGCCGCCGACGGCCCCCATGAACGGGATCGTAGCCGCGCGTTCGGCGAGGGCCTTGATGTCCGCGCCGCTGTAGCCCTCCAGCTTCGCCACAAGTTCCGCAAAATCCACGTCATCGGCGAGCGGGCGGCTGCCCAGATAAATCTCCAGTAAGCGGTGGCGGGCGGGCTCGTCCGGCAACGGCACGTAAACCTTCGCGTCGAACCGTCCCGGCCGCATGACTGCGCTGTCGAGGGCCCACGGCTCGTTCGTCGCCCCCACGAAGAGCAGCGGCTTCGACGCCGAGGAGCGGTCGAAGCCCTCCAGCTCTTGAAGAATCTGCGGCACGACGCGGGTCATGACGCTGCTGGAGGAATCCCGCCGGCTGGGCACCATCGCCTCGATCTCGTCGATGAAAATAATCGAGCGCGGCTCGGCCTTGGCTGCCTCGAAGAGCTTGCGGACGTTCTGCTCGGCCTCGCCGACCCACTTGGACATGACCTGCGCGGGCGAGACGACGAACATTGTCGCGTCGATCTCGCAGGCCACGGCCTTGGCGATCATCGTCTTGCCCGTGCCGGGCGGGCCGTAAAGCAATAGGCCGCCGCCGGTCGCGATCCGGTACTTCGCCGCGAGTTCCGGGTGCGCGAAGGGGTAGATCATCTTGAGGCGGATCTCGTGCTTGACGTCGTCGAGACCGGCGATGTCGTCGAACTTGACGGTCGGCTTGTCGCGGACGATCCAGTCCTGCGCGTCGGCCCCGGCCTCGTCACCTTCGCCGCTCGCCGCCCGCCGCCGCTCCTGCCGCCGGTGTGCCGCCTTGCCGTCGCACTGCTTGGCGAATTCGATGAGTTCGGCGGCCATCGCCTTCCGCCGCGCCCGCCGCGCGGCATCGCCCGTCTCGGCGGCGATTTTGATCATCGCGTCGGCGGCCTGCATTAGAAACGGCTTGGCCTCCGCGAAGTTCCCAGCCTGATAGGCCGCGAGCCCGCGTTCTTTGAGGCGTTCGAAGGTGGGGTAGGAAACGCTCATGGTCGTAGTGCGGGCCTATTCCGCCGCCCCAGAACTCGGGTCGATTACGCCGTTGTCCATGGCATGGGCCAATTTTGCTACTCGACGATCATTTCGCCAGCGATTTATCCCGAAGTACCAACACTGCAGTGCTACCAAGCCGGCACAAATCAATACGGCAATCTCACCCGATTTCGACATTCCCAGGAATCGCCCCAAGCCCAATGCGGCCCATGTAGCGCCAATTAGCCAAACAGGAAGCCAACAAATAGATGGACCCCGAATCGGCTCAAACAAATCGATCTCGTAGACACGCCGCCAAATTGCGTCGACTCCGACCGTTAACGGGCCTCCAATGACCATTCCTAATGTCTCGTAATCCTCGACGCCGCATTTTTTTGCAATGACGTATCCGAGGGCCATTGGTGGCCCGGCGACAAGAATGCCCGTAATGTTGAAGTGCAAAGCCATCGATCACAGCAAGAGCTACTTCGTCTCCTTCTGCCCCGCGTTCTTAACTTCGTTCAGTTCCGCCCGCAGCGCGTCCAGTTCGTCCATGTCCTTCGCGTGTTCCGCCTCGCCTTCTGCCTCGATCAGCGCGTCGATCTCCTGATCGGTCACGACCTCCGCGGGGACATTCGCAGTGTCGCTCGCCGCAATGTCCTCGACTGTCTCCAGGAACATCGTCATCCGCTCCTCCATGCTCTGGCTCTGGGCCATGGCCTTTTCCCAGTCGAGCTGCGTCCGAGCGAGGTCGGTCTCGCCGAACATTCGGCTGATCTCCGAGGCCATCGTGCCCATCGCGGTCGCGAAATCCGACGAGGCCTCCGCCTGCCGCTTGATGATGAGAGCGTTCTTGACCGCCAGAAGCTGCCGCTCCAGCATCTTCCGCACGGTCGCCGTCTTCTTGAGGGAATTGCGGATGAAGACGTACTGCGAGTTGTCGCCAATCTCCTTGGCCCGCCGGGCGTTGCGGACGAAGTCGTCGGTGAACTTCTTCTGCTCGCTGATCGATTTCTCGATGCGGCGGATGCCCTGGCGGATTTTGATGTCGCGCTCGATGCGGCGCTCTTCGGCGGATTTGAACAAGCTCATTGGGTCCTCCGGACAATTGCGAATAGCGAATGGCGAATAGCGAAATAAGGATTCCGCCGCCTCTTCGTACTTTCGCTATTCGCTATTCGCCACTCGTCATTCATCCTACCATTCATCCGGGATAATCAGCCAGCAGACCAGATAGACGAGGATGCCGGGGAAGGCGATCGACAGAATCGACAGTACGACGTAGGCCACGCGGGCCAGCGTGGGGTCGATCCCGAAATACTCGGCGAGCCCGCCGACCACGCCCGCGATCATCCGATGCCGCCGCGAACGGCGTAGCGGTCTTGCCACATGCATGATGGGTCCTCCGCCCGACCAGTGGTTTTTTACAGGCACGATTTACGCGCCCTCCGCCTGCGCCTGATGCCGCTCCCGCACACGGCGATCCGCCTCGTCAAACGCCTGATTCGCGTCCTTCATCAGTCCGGTGTCCATCTGCTCCCACACGTCGAGCACCTGCTTGGAGCCCGGCGTGAGCATCGACTCGCCGTCGTCGGCGCCGACCTGAAGCATCGAATCCAGCCGCTCCTGGTACATGTCCGCCGTAATGGCGTCGTTCTCGATCATCTTCTCGAGGACGATGATATCCCGCTCGCTGATGAGGCCGAGCTTGGACCCGCGGGCCTTGGCCCGTTCGGCGTTCTCGCGAAGCATCCGCATCCGCGAGACCGTCAGGAACTCTTTGCTGCGGATGTTGAGCTGCCGCCCTGTCATCATCTGCTCGGTCGTCTTGAGATCGAACTCCTGCGCAAGGATTCGGCGCAGCTCCGGCGATTTCTCCTGGCGACCGCGCTCGAAGATGTCTTGTTTCTTTGCGGCGGCATCGGTGATCCGTTTCAGAAGCTGCTCGCGATCGCGGGCGAGGAGCAATTCCTGACGGCGCAGCTCCTGCCGCGTCATGGCGGAGAGGGGTTTGCCTTTCTTGGTCAACCAGTCAAAGAGGGCCATTCACTACTCCGCCTGCGCTTTGTCTCGCTGCTGCCGCGACTTGGACTTCGCCTCGGCGACTTGTGTCGGGGCTGCTTCGGAGGGCGCACCTTCGGGCGATTTTTCCGCGACCGATGCTTCCAGCTCCTTCAAGATCGCCGCCTCATCCGACGAGATTGCCGACTGGGCCATGCCGACTTCCATTCCGCTGACCAGTTCATCACTCGCCGCGAGTTGTTCCAGAATCTCCTCGGCATTGACCGCCGCCTCGGTCAGTTCGTCGCCGCTGGGAAGCTGGGCCACGCTGCCGGTCTGTGCGAGTTCCAGATTGTGGATGTGCGTGCTGATGATATTGATCTGCTTGCTCAGCATCGCCGCGCTGGTGTTGCAGCGGGAAATATCCTTTCGCAGGTGGCTGATTTGCGAGGCCACGCGCCGTTTGACCACGTTGGACGTCGCCGCCTTGCCCTCGTCGATCAGCACGGATTCCTTCTTTTCCAGCTTGCCGATGTCCTCGTACATGCGGTTCAGGCGGTCGGCGAGCGAGGCCCGGCGTTCGGCGAGGACGTCGATCTTCTTCCCCTCCTCACCCGCGCTGAAAAACAGGCTCTTGATCCATTGGGCCAACGACATCGAATCCTCCTCGCCTACCATAGCAGGCGCTCCACGATACAGCAGGAAATCACCCGATCGCTTTGCCAGGCGAAGCTCGGGATCGGCGCGGGACTCCACCTCAAACGCGGTCTGCACGACCTTCGGAGGGAGCTGCAAGCGAGCCGCCAGTCCACCGGCCGATAACCCGCCGGTCAAGAGGTCGGTGCTCCGATCTCGTATTTCCCGGCGGACGCGTTCTATTTTCTGGCGGCCGTCTTCCGGGTCAAACAAGGCCAGGAGCCGGTCATCCAGTTGCCGGCCGATGCCGCCCGTTGTCCAGCCGCCGCCTTCGCGGGGGCTGATCAACACGAGCGAGACGTTCGGGGACTCCGGCAAAGAATCCCACACGCTGGGATCGAACCCGCTGGGGCTGCACACGCCGATCACGTGCGGCGTTCGGTGGTCCAGGACGAGGCTGCGGACATGCTCGTTGAGCTGGCCAACAGTGACCGGCGGGGGCGGTTCATCCGACGAGAGCAGTGGCTCCGGTGGGGCAATCACGGTCGCCGCCGTGACGCTTCGCAGTCGCCGGCCGAAGAAGAACCTGCGTTCGTAACCGCGAACGGTGAAGCCGCGCCCCTGCGGCATCTTCGCGTAGCGCGACTTGTCATAGATGCGGCGCTCGATCATGGCGGCGCGGACATTCTCGCCGCGGTCGTGTTCCTCGTGCTTGAAGGTCGTGCCGCGGATAAGGCGCGAACCGGCCGCCTTCAGATTGGCCTGAACCCCGGCCAGATAGGCAGACTCGATTTCGCAGGCATGATCCGCCGCTGTGCTCATCCAACCTCAATTCTAGTCCTGAAGCCGCTCCACACGCTACCGGGGAGCTTCGCGCCGGCGACCGCACATTCGGCAGAACCGAGCGTGGCCGGGGTTGGCCGCGCGGCAGGTCGACCGTTCGCACTCCCACTCGGCAGCGAAACGCCGCGGCGACCTCGACCGATTCGCACCGCCGCCCAAGTTTTCCTCGATCTCCAGACCTTGTCCGCGGACGGCGCTGAAGAAGGAATACACCACGACGGCGAAGATCACCACGAAGAAGATCAGCGGAAAGAGCGACATTCCAGTCGTCCAAACGAACATCGCGCATCACCCCAGGGACGCCGACAGTACGGCGCCGCACAAAATGCAATAGAGATCCTCCGAACCGGGATAGCCGCCGCAGGTCGGACAGCGGCGAACGCGGCTCGCTATTTGCTCGCCGCACATGATGCAGAAGTTATCGTCGGGCTCTCCGGCGTAACCGCACCCGGGACAGCCAGAGGCGCGGAACGCCCGCGGCCCGGGCAAGGGCGGCATCTCAACACGACCCGACACCGACACGGGTGATGCCGTGACATGCATCGCCCGGAGTACGTCGGCGGCGCTCGCGAAGCGCCGATCATGGCGAGTGTGCAGCCGGGTGTAGACCGTATCGACCCACGCGGGAAGGCCCTCCCGCAGCGAGGACGGCAGGTCGCTTCCGCTGGGCCGCTCGCCGCAGATCATCTCGAACAGCACGATGCCGACGGAGTAAAGGTCGCTTCGGGCATCGGTCTGTCCGCCGTCGCGCTGCTCAGGAGCCATGTAAGCGAGCGTGCCGGAAATGCTCTTGCCGTCCTCGGCGAGCAGGCTGCCGGATTGGAGAATACTATTTGCGGTCAGTTCTCCGGCGCGGCCAAGGCCGAAATCCGTGACCTTTACATCCTCGGCGCGGATTTGATCGACGGGCCGCTTTCCGGCGCCGGCCACGAGGATGTTCGCGGGTTTGATATCGCGGTGGATCACCCCGCCGGCATGGGCGCATTCCAAGGCGCTGAGCACGCCGCGCAGAATTTGTTCGATCGATCGCATGGGCAAGCCTTGCCGATGGGCGGCGATCAGCCCGGCCAGCGACTGGCCATCGACGAATTCCATAACGAGGTAGGGCGTCTCGGCGTAGGGGTCCAGTCCGATGGCGCGGACGATGTTTGGATGGCGCAAGCCATGAATCGTGCAGGCTTCCTTCTGAAGATTGCGAACGTACTGGGAGTCGGTCGGGACTTTTATGGCGACAACTTCGTCCTTCCAGACGTGGTGGTGCGCCTTCCAGACTTGGCCGAAGCTGCCCGCCCCGACGAGCGCGTCGAGGACGTATTCGCTGATGCGCTCACCGACCTGCGGCCCGGTCATGACGAACCCCTTCCCATTGAAGAACAACGGGGGCTGCAAAGACGGATCACGAGTCCACCTGCCTGGCCAGGGACTCGCAGATCACGAAATTATACGCCGCTGCGGCGGCAAAACCAAGAATCAGGACGAGCCAGGTAAACCCGCCGTTAACTTGCCAGCCGGCCATCCACAAGGCCAACAGGATATCCGCAAAGCTATATACGCCGATGACGGCGATGGAGGTCGCGGCGGCGCTGCCGGCCGACTGCATGGCGGCCTGTCGCGCGAGGAGCGGCCGCATGAAGAGGTAGCTGGACCACGGCAGGGCGGCGGCGATGACGATCCACACGATCGTCAGCTTCACGACTTGTGCCATCGACTTCAGCGCCTCGGGGTTCTGGTAGCACCAATAACCCCCGGCGGCGACGGCGAGGAAAATGAGCGCCGTGGCGATTTTCCCCCCGACGAATTTGGCCATGTCCGCAAACAAATCAGGCTCCTTTTACCGCAGCCACCGCCTGGTCTCCACGATGGACGAGACAACGAGATAGGCCACATCCGCGGCCAGATCAATGATGAATTCCCACATGTGCCCGACCATTGTCCCTTTGTCTAAACTATAACTTCCTTGTACACTGGTGCGACTACAAAGCCCCGCCGTCTTTGGAATCATGCGTGGGACGTTCCCAATCGGTCGGTCGGAGCTGCAAAGTCCTTATTCACAGTAGGTTAGCCTATCGAACGCCGCTGTCCTGGCGAATCCGATCGGTTGGCCAATACGATCAACCGGGAAAACACCATGCCGAAAGCCACCGACATCCGTAAAGGCCAGGCCGTCATCTATGAGGGCAAGCTCTGGTTCGTCCACGACTCGCAGCGCGTCGCCAAGGGCAACTGGCGCAGCTACATGCAGATCAAGCTCAAGAACTTCAAGACCGGCCAGGTCATCGACAACCGCTTCAACATGGATGAGGAGCTGGAATCCCCGCACGTCGAGGACAAGCAGTTCGAGTATCTCTACAAGGAGGGCGACAGTTTCGTCCTCATGGACACCACGACCTTTGACCAGATCAACGTCCCCGCCGAGATCATGCCCGATGCCGACAAGTACCTCAAAGGCAATGAGCGGCTCATGGCCAAATTCGTCGACGGCCAGGTCGTCGGCGTCGAGTTGCCCAACATTGTCGAACTGACCGTTACCGATGCCGCGCCGGTCGTCAAAGGCGCGACGGCGACGAACCAAAGCAAAGAGGCCATCCTCGAAACCGGTCTGACCGTTCGCGTTCCGCCGTTTATTACCAACGGCGAGGTGGTCCGCGTCGACACGCGCACCGGCGAGTATATGGAACGGGCCTGACCGCTCCCTCTCCCTTCGAGGGACAGGGTTGGCGTGAGGGTTCGACTGCATGGCGGATTTGAGTCTCAGTTCACCGCTGCCCACATCCCCGCGACATTTCTCTGTTTACTGGAGCGCTTTCGCGATCCTGAGCGGTCTGGTCGATCCGCTCATGGGGGTATTCGTCAAGATCGCCAGCATATTTTGGTGGCCCCGGCTGCCCGCGAAGGCGGACACGCCGAGGCGGCGAAAGCGCGGGCTGCTGCTGGTATTAGGCGGCATTGAAGGCCCCAGCCCGTATAACCACGCGATGGCGTGTGGCATGCTGCGCTCGCGGTATCGCGGGGCGGTCGTGCGATTTGGCTGGAACCGGGGCATTCCCTTCCTGCGCAGCCTGGTCAACCTGATGAGCCGCTGCCACCACGCGCGGCAGACCGCGCGGCTCGTCGAGCGGATCGTTTCGTACAAGTGTCGTTACCCGGATGCCCCAGTCAATCTGCTCGCGCAATCCGGCGGGTGCTGGATCGTGCTGAAGGCGCTGGAGCAGCTCCCCGTGGACATCCGCGTTGACAGCGCGGTTCTCATCGCGCCGTCGATTTCGCCGGATTACGACATTACTTGCGCGACCTCCCGATGCGCGAGCGGCCTCGTCTCGATCGGCGGTCCCGGTGATTTCTTCTTTCTCGGCGTCGGCACGACGCTCTTCGGCACATCCAATCGCGTCCACTCACCCTCCGCCGGCTGGATTGGCTGGCACCATCACCCGGCCGGCTTCCGCGAAGTCCGCTGGCATCCTAGATGGTTGCGATACGGCTATTTCAGCAACCACACCTCTTCATCCTCACAGGCGTTAATCCAATACGTCGTCGCGCCGCTGCTCACTTCACGAGACCAAAGACATGCGGTCCTCGCGAACAAAAATCCCAAATAATGAATAGCGATGGCAGCATCATCGCACCCGCAATAACTATCCAGACCGGATGCTTGCGGAGAATCTCCTTCAGGCAAATAGCGTCGGCCAGTAGCATCAAGCCGATCGCCGCGAGTAATACTCCGCGGTAGCCGCCTCTGCTTATCGTTACTGTTGAACACATCAACGCGGTCGACATGGAGAAGAAGGCGAATACCAATAGGAATGACGAGTGAACGGGTTTACGCATCCACATGCAGCCTCCACAATTAGTGCGTTCATCATCATCTTACCAGCACGAGGTTTGTGAACCGCGATAATCCGGTTGCGTGGAATATGCTGTACCCCTAGAATCGCCCCCTTGAACAAGGAGCCCCGTGTCCGGCGGCTTAGCACTTGAGAGCACCTGGATGGACATCGAAGAGATCAAGACCCTTACCGACCTGATGGTCGATAACGACCTTTCCGAGATCATGATCCGCGACGGGGAAAAGCGGATTGTCCTGCGCCGCGGCAGCGCTCCCGTCGTTCACTCGCCGTTACATCATGCGCCGCCGCCGCCCATGATGGCCGCTTCCGCAAACCCGCCGGTCGTCGCGGCGACGAGCCCGGTGGCCGATCCCGGACTTCAACCGATCGCCTCGCCGATGGTCGGCACCTTTTACGCCGCCGCCAATCCCGAATCGCCGCCTTTCGTCAAGACCGGCGACAAGGTCAGCCCCGAGACCGTGGTCTGCATCATCGAGGCCATGAAGGTCTTCAACGAGATCAAGGCCGAGCGGGCCGGCACGATCGAATCGATTGAGGTGCGCAACGGCGCGCCCGTCGAGTTCGGTCAGCCCCTGATGATGGTGCGGGTCGCTTGATGGCATCGGGCAAGGACTCCAATTCATCGGCGGCCAGCTTGTCGGCCAAAATGGCGGACGCCTTCGCGCGGAAGCCTGCCAAGGGCGGCGTGCAGAAACGCATGTTCTCCAAGATCCTCGTGGCCAACCGGGGCGAAATCGCGCTGCGCGTCCTCCGCGCGTGCCGCGAGATGGGGATCGAGACGGTCGCCGTGTTTTCCGAGGCCGACCGCGGGGCGCCGTATCTGACGCTGGCCAATGAGGCGATCTGCATCGGCCCGGCCCCCGCGTCGCAGAGCTACCTGCGGGCCGACCGAATCATCGCCGCGGCTGAGGTCGCGAACGTCGATGCGATCCACCCCGGATATGGATTTCTTGCGGAAAACGCGGATTTCGCGGAGCAGTGCCGGGCCAGCAAGATCGAATTCATCGGGCCGAGTTCAGAATCGATCCAGCTATTGGGCGACAAGGCCGCGGCCAAGAAGCTGGCCAGGAAGAGTCGCGTGAAGACGGTCCCCGGCAGCGAGGGCGTGGTCGAGGACGACGACGACGCCGTGAAGATCAGCGCGGAGATCGGCTATCCGGTCATGATCAAGGCCACGGCGGGGGGCGGCGGGCGCGGCATGCGGATCGCGCACAACGAGGCGACGCTCCGGACGCAGATTCGCAACGCCCGGACCGAGGCGGAAAACGCCTTCAAAGACGGTCGCGTCTATATTGAAAAGCTCGTGGAGCAGCCGCGTCACGTCGAGGTGCAGATCCTTGCCGACCAGCACGGCAACTGCGTCCACCTGTGGGAGCGCGACTGCACGCTCCAGCGCCGCCATCAGAAACTCGTCGAGGAATCGCCCTCCCCGGCGATCAACGAAAAGACGCGGAGCGGCCTGTGTGAGGCCGCCGTCAAGCTGGTCCAGGCCGCCGACTACTTTTCTGCCGGGACGGTCGAATTCATCGTCGACAAGGGCGGCAGCTATTACTTCCTTGAAGTCAATACGCGGATTCAGGTTGAGCATCCAGTGACGGAGCTAATCACGGGCGTCGATTTGATCAAGTGGATGATCCGCATCGCGGCGGGGGACAAGCTGACGCTCCGGCAAAAGGACATCCCGCGCAGCGGCTGCGCGATCGAGGTGCGGATCAACGCCGAGGACACCGAACACGGCTTTCGTCCGGCGCCGGGACCGATTGCCGAGTTCCGCCCGCCGGGCGGTCTGGGGGTGCGTTTCGATTCGCACGCCTGCGCCGGCTACACCATCAGCCCCTACTACGATTCGCTCGTGGGCAAACTGATCGTACATCGCAAAAACCGTGAGGAAGCGATCCGTACCATGCGCCGCTGCCTCGACGAGTTCCACATCGCCCCACTCAAGACGACGATCCCGCTGCTGCGCCAGATCTTCCAGAACTCCGACTTCCTGAACGCCAACATCGACACCGGCTTCATCGAGCGGATGATGCAGAAGTAGTTCCCCCCGCATCAAAAGAAATGCTCGTTCATTTCGCGCAAGAATGCATCGGTCAATTCGACGGGCGCAGCAGATGGAATCACTGAATCAATGCCACAGCGGGGGCACAAGGCCGTCGTACCCCTCCCTTCGTGAACGTCTATCCATCGCTCGATCTCACTCGGTTGGAAAATCTCAAGACAATAAAAACAGGCGCATCGATCGCTCCGTTCGATCAACGAGCGGTGATTCGAGCTATATCGATGCCAAGCCCGTAATTCAGATGTTCGCATCGCAGCACCATCTGCCTGACTACGATGAATAATAAGTCGGTAATTCGCTAAGCGCCTTTAGGCTTAGGGTAATTTTGTCGTTGCTTTGAGAGCCGTCTCGACTCAGTAACACCGCTCTCCACCCCGCCTCCCTTGGCAACTCCACATCGCAAATTGGATCGTCGCCGACGGCGAGAATCTCGTTCGGCGCGACGCCGAGCATCTCCGCGATCCGCCGGTAGAACGCCGGATGGCCCTTGCCGAAGCCGGTTGCGCTCGCATCAAAATAATGATCCAGCCGCGACAGCAGTTCGTGCTTGCGGAGACCGATCATGAACTTCGGCAATGTCGTGAATGCGCAGGTCACCTTCCCCGCCCGCTTCGCCCCCTCGATCGCCTCCAACGCGCCGGGAAGAATCTCCATGTTATTGCGTGATTCGTACTCCGCCGCGACACAGGTCAAGAGGTCGAGCGGCACCATCACGCCCATCCGCGCGAAGACGAGGGCGAGATAGTCCGTCCACCCGACGATCTCACGTTTGGGGCTGTCGAAGAAAAAGACCGCCTGCCGGGCGGCCTCGAAGGATTGGTAGCTGATCTCGATGCCGAATCGGCCCAGGAGTCGCTGGACCTCGATCGGCTGGACCCGGCCAACCGGCCACCGGGCCAGCGTGTCGTAGACATCAAAGGCGACGACTTTGACGGACATGCCGCTATTCTCGCCCTCTGAAGCCTTACAGGCCAGTGAACGCGTTGAAAGAAGCACCCTCGGCGGGTTTGGTGGTTCGGACGACGAATGCTCTAGTCGCCCAATAGGCTGTCCGATATCTTGCGTAGTATCTGGAGAATGGCCGCCGGAATAGTGTTCGTCTCCGTATAATAGAGGAGTTGGGCGGCGCATTGAGCGGGTAGGACCGTGTATCTGAAGATCGACAAAGACCACCAGAGGTTTCGCCAGATCGTCAAGGGCAAGATCCGCGACGACCTGCGCAAGTTCCTCACGCGCGGCGAGCTGATCGGCAAGGAAGGCAAGAACCTCATCAGCATCCCCGTCCGCGGCATCGAGATCCCGCACTTCCGCTACGGCGACAACAACGACGGCGGCGTCGGCGCGGGCGACGCGCAGGTCGGCGATCCCGTGGATTCCGGCGACGGTGACCAGGGCCCCGGCGGAACGTCCCCCGGCTCGCACATCATGGAGGTCGAGGTTTCGCTGGACGAACTGGCGGACATCCTGGGCGAAGAGCTCAAGCTCCCTCGAATCAAGCCCAAGGGCCAGCACCAAATCACCTCGGAGAAGGATCGCTACAGCGGCATCCGCACCACGGGACCCGAATCGCTCCGGCACTTCAAGCGGACCTTCCGCGCGGCGCTGCGCCGGCAGATCATGGCCGGCACCTACGACCCCGACAATCCGATGATCCTGCCGGTGCGGTCTGACCGGCGGTATCGCAGTTGGAAGACCGTGCTCAAACCGCAGTCCAACGCGGTGCTGATCTACATGATGGACGTATCCGGATCGATGGGCGACGAGCAGAAGGAACTGGTGCGGCTGGAGGCGTTCTGGATCGATGCCTGGCTGCGGCGGAATTATGAAGGCATCGAAAGCCGGTACATCGTCCACGACGTCCGCGCGGCGGAGGTGAATCGCCAGACTTTCTTCCATATCCGCGAGGATGGCGGTACCAAGATCTCCAGCGCGTTCAAGCTCTGCAAGAGCGTCATCGACACGCACTACAGCCCCTCGGAGTGGAACATTTACATCTTCCACTTCTCCGACGGCGACAATTCCAGCGAGAGCGACTCGCGGGAATGCTGCAAGATGCTGCGGGACTCGCTCCTGCCGCAGATCAACATGTTCGGCTACTGCCAGGTGGCCAGCGCCTACGGCAGCGGCAACTTCATCAATGTCATCCACGAACACCTGGACGACGTCGGCAACGTGGTGACCAGCCGGGTGAACACCAAGGACGACATCTACGACTCCCTCAAGGCCTTTTTCTCCCCAGGAAAGTAGTGATGAGGGCCACTTGGGCCTGTAGGACCAATATCCCATGAGTCTCCACCACGCCCGACCCGATCTGGCCCGCTACGCAAGGGAAATCTCGGCGATTGCCCGCGCCGCCGGCCTGGACTTTTTCGAGACGCGCTTCGAGCTGGTCGATTTCGACACGATGCAGGAGATCGCGGCGTTCGGGGGCTTCCCGCAGCGATATCCGCATTGGCGCTTCGGCATGGAATACGAGCGGCTCCGCAAGCAGCACGTGTACGGTCTGGGCAAGATCTACGAAATGGTCATCAATAATGACCCCTGCTACGCCTATCTCGTTGCGGACAACTCGACGGTCGATCAGAAGCTGGTGATGGCCCACGTCTATGCGCACTGCGACTTCTTCAAGCACAACTACTGGTTCAGCAAGACCAATCGCAAGATGATGGACGAAATGGCCAACCATAGCACGCGCATTCGTCGTCACGTCGATCGACTCGGCTTTGAGAAGGTCGAACGGTTTGTGGATATCTGCTACTCGCTGGATAACCTGATCGATCCCCACGCCATGTTCATGCAGCGGACCGAGGCCGACGCCGCCCCGACGACGATGTCGGCCGAGCGGCAGGTCGAGGGCAAGATCGTCCGCCTCAAGAGCAAGCCCTACATGGAATCCTGGATCAATCCGCCCGAGGCGACGAGGCTGCAGCGCAAAAACCTGCTCGCCCAGCATGAAAAGAAAAAGAGCGTTCTGCCCAAGCAGCCGCTGCGGGACGTGCTGAAGTTTCTCGTGGAACACGCCCCGCTCGAGGACTGGGAGGCCGACATCCTCTCCACCATCCGCGAAGAAGCCTACTACTACGCCCCGCAGGGCCAGACCAAGATCATGAACGAGGGCTGGGCGACCTTCTGGCACAGCCGTCTGATGACCACCAAAATCCTCGCCGACGACGAGATTATCACCTACGCCGACCATCACAGCGGCACGGTCGCCATGTCCCCCGGTCAGATGAACCCGTACAAGATCGGCGTGGAACTCTTCCGCGACATCGAGGATCGCTGGAACAAGGGGCGTTTCGGCAAGGACTACGAAGAATGCCGCTCGATGGAGGAGCAGCGCAAGTGGGACAAGAAGCTTGGCAAGGGGATGGAAAAGGTCTTTGAGGTCCGCCGCATCCACAACGACGTGACGTTCATTGACGAATTCCTGACCCCCGAATTCGTCGACCGCTTCCGCCTCTATCACTACCGCTTCGATCCCTCGACGCGGCGCATGGTCGTGGTCAACCGCGACTTCGACAAGATCAAGGCTCAGCTCCTCTTCATGCTCACCAACCACGGTCAGCCGTATCTCTACGTGCTCGACGGCAACTACGCCAATCGCGGCGAGTTGTACCTCGGCCACAAGCACAACGGCGTGGACCTGGACATCAAGTACGCATCGCTGGCGCTGCGAAACGTGCAGCGGATCTGGCGGCGGCCCGTGCACCTGCAAGCGCTGATCAACGACGAGATGGTTCTCTTCTCCCACGACGGCGAGCAGTCGCAGCAGCAGAAGATCCACTCCGACATGCCCACGCCGGCGCATGCGCTCTAAGACCTGTTTAGGTAGTCATGTGATTCCGCGTAAACGGAGACCCGTCTTGCGGTCGTGGCTCGGCCGGTGCCTCGCCCTCTCTGTGTCTTGATCGCGTAAGGCGCGAGGCGGCCGGGGCATCACAGGGCGATGACCTAATTCAACTCTCCATCCACCGGACCGATATACTCGGCGTCGTTGTCGTAGGACGGATCGAAGCCGTCGGGCAGGCCGTTGTCGTTGGCGTCGTCCTGATCGGGGTAATTGTCGTTGGCGTCGGCGAGACCGTCGCCGTCGTAGTCGTTTTCCAGACCGTCCAGGACGCCGTTGCCGTTCGCGTCGGCGGTGTCGGGATAGGTGTCGTAGGCGTCGGGCGTGCCGTCGCCATCGGCGTCGTTTTCCTCACCGTCGGGCACGCCGTTGCCGTTGGCGTCATCATCCAGGGGATATTCGTCAAAGAGATCGGGGATGCCATCGCCGTCGGCGTCCTGCGCAAGGGCGTCGGGATCCTCCCAGTTCGGAACACCGTCGGCGTCCCAATCGCCATCCGAACCGTCGGTCACACCGTCACCGTCGTGGTCGGGGTCGTCCGGCCATTCATCAAAATCGTCCGGGATCCCGTCGCCGTCGCTGTCGGTCATGGCCGCCAGGTCGGCTTCGCTGATCGGGGGAACGGTCTGGCCGGGAAAATTCTGAGAAAGAACGCCGGAGTCAAACATGGCGTTCAGCACCTCGGTGCTGCAACCGCTCATCGCCGGCAGAAGGGCGAGGGCGGCGACTAGAATCACCATCGAAGGAATACGGCACAATGGATGTACGCGAAGTTTCATTGAAGCGTTCTCGTGATGGACACGAGCCGCCCGCCTCCGGTATTCGGGCGGACGGTACTATTGATATCCAATACGCGGCTGCTCTTGGCAAAGGATTAAGGGAGCCGAAGATGCCGGGGTGGGGGCGGCGGGGCTTATTCCTGGGCGTTTCTCGGACGCTGTGAAGAATGCTGTTATGGGGGCCGTTTCGACGGTTCGCTGAAGGGCGTTGACACCCCGTTCCAGTCCGGTTACGCTTCCCGACCGCATTCAATTGATCGAATGCGAGAATGTCTCTCCCCAAGAGGCCGGCCGATGGCGCCAAAGTGCGGCGGCGGTCTGAGGGCATCGTGGCACGCGGCCCGGTGCTCTAGCCTCGGGAGTGGACCCAATCGATGCCGCGTCCAATCTGGCCCCGGTGGGCCAAGCTTTTGTCCGGTCGAAGTGACGACCGAGCCTAAGACGCTGCCGTTTGGCGAAAATAACGCTACACCATTACCCGGTAGTGTAATGGTAGCACAACAGGTTTTGGTCCTGTTTGTCGAGGTTCGAGTCCTCGCCGGGTAGTTTTTTTGCCGGGAAATCGCCAGTGGCTTCAGATTCGCAAAGCAAAATGCCATCGTCCCGCGGCCTGGTCGCGATCGTCCTCGCGGCGGGGCGGTCGACGCGGATGAAGTCCGACCTGCCGAAGGTCATGCATGAGATCTGCGGACAGCCGATGCTGGCGTACGTTCTGGATGCCTGCCGCCAGGCGGGGATTGAGCAGTGCTACGTCGTCGTGGGCTTTGGGAAGGAATCGGTCATTGCGGCGTTCGGCGCCGAGCCGGGCGTTTCCTTTGTCGAACAAACGGAGCAAAAAGGTACGGGCCACGCGGTGCTGATGTGCGAGGATTCCCTGGCGGGCTTCGAGGGCGACTGCGTTGTGATCGCCGGCGACATGCCGATGATCCGCGCGGAAACGCTGCGGACGCTGGTCGGCAGCCATCGCGCCACCGGCGCGACGGCCTCGCTGGCGACGACGGTGCTGCAGGATCCGACGAGTTACGGACGAATCCTCCGCGATAAGGACGGCTCCTTCGCCGGGATCGTCGAGCACCGGGATTGCACGCCGGAGCAGTTGGAAATTCGCGAAGTCAATCCCAGCTATTACTGTTTCGATGCGACGGCGATGTTTGACGCCCTTTCGCAGGTCACGCCGAACAACGCCAAGGGCGAATATTACATCACGGACGTCCTCTCGATCCTGCGCTCGTCGGGAAGAACGGTTCGGGCGAGTACGAGTGTGCCCGCGCAGGACGCGACGGGCATCAACTCGCGGGCCGATCTGGCCGAGGTCGCGCGGCTGATGCAGCGGCGCATCCAGGACGCGTGGATGGAGCGGGGCGTGACGATCGTCGATCCGGTGAATACGTGGATTGACAGCCGCGTTGCCATTGGGTCAGAGACGGTCATCAAGCCTTTTTGCTTTCTGGAAGGCAATGCCCGCATCGGCGCGGGATGCACGGTCGGACCTTTCGCGTACGTCGCGAACGGCGCGGTGGTGAACGATGGCGCGCGGGTGGGCCCGGGCGCGCTCTCGGCGCTGGACACGGTGGGGGGGGCGCGGCCTATTTCGAACGCGCCGGCCAAGCGAACGGTGCAGGTGGTCCGGCGGCCGCCCGCGCAGAGTTCCATTGTCGGAGGGGCGTCATGATGATGCACAATCAACCCGACGGCGAATTAAAAGTCTTCAGCGGGCGGGGCAACCCCGCGCTCACGGACGCGATCTGCAATTACTTGGAGATCCGTCCCGGCCGGGCGCATGCCGAGACGTTTCCCGACGGCGAATTGTTCGTCAAGCTGAACGACGACGTCCGCGGGCGCGATGTGTTCGTGATTCAGCCGACCTGCCGGCCGGTGAACGACAATCTCCTCGAAATGCTCGTATTCATGGACTGCCTGCGGCGGGCGTCGGCGCGGCGGATCACGGCGGTACTGCCGTACTTCGGTTACGCGCGGCAGGATCGCAAGGACGAGGGGCGCGTGCCCATTACGGCCAAGCTGGTCAGCAACCTGATCCGCGAGGCGGGGGCCGATCGCGTCCTGACGATGGACCTGCACGCGGCGCAGATTCAGGGCTTCTTCGATATCCCCGTGGACCATTTGCAGGCCGAGCCGGCGTTTACCAAGCACTTTCAAAATCTGGATTTCAAGAACGTGACCTTTGTCAGCCCCGACGTCGGCAACGTCAAACGGGCCCGCATGTACGCGGAGAAGGTCGGGTGCGATCTGGCGGTGATCGACAAGCGGCGCACCAGCGGCAGCACGGCGATCATGTACAACATCATCGGCGAGGTGGAAGGCCGCGATGTCGTCATGATCGACGACATGATCGCGACCGCCGGGACGGTCTGCGAGGCGGCGCGGCTGGTCATGGACCGGGGGGCCCGGAGCGTTCGCGGGGCGGCGACTCACGCGGTGTTCGCGGGGCCGGCCCTGGAGCGGCTGGCGGCGGCGCCGTTCACGGAAATTGTCGTCGCCGACACCATTCCAATGTCCAACGAGGCCCGCAAGAGCCTGCCGAATCTCGTCCTGCTCAGCGTGGCGGACATTTTTGGCGAGGCCATCGCGCGGATCCACAAACATCGATCGGTCAGCAGTCTGTTTAATTCGTGAGGACGATTTCATGGAGATTCCCACCATCAAGGCAGAGTCGAGGCAGGCGGCCGGATCGCGCGCGGCGGCGCGTCTGCGGCGCAAGGGCAAGTTGCCCGCCATCGTGTACGGTCATAAGCAGGATCCGCTCGCCGTGGCCCTGGAGATGCGCGACGTGGAGTTACAAATTTCGCACGGGGCGCACCTGGTAAACCTCGACGTGCAGGGCAAGGTCCAGCCGTGCTTGATTAAAGACGCGCAATACGACCATTTGGGCGCCGAGTTGGTCCACCTCGACCTGGCCCGCGTGGATTTGAATGAGACCGTCAAGGTCCACGTGACCCTGGAGCTTCGCGGCACGCCGAAGGGCGCGGCCGAGGGCGGCCAGTTGCGGCAGGACCTGATGGAACTGGAAGTCGAGTGTCTGGTGACGAACATTCCGGAGAACATCCGTGTGAGCGTCGCCGATCTTGCGCTCAATCAGGTGCTCTACGTCAAGGACCTCAAATTGGATGCCGGCATTCGCGCCGTCAACGATCCCGAGACGGTCGTGGCGACCTGCCGGGTGCCGCAGGTGCAGGCGGAGGTCTCGACCGAGGCGGCGGCGCCCGTGGAAGGCGCGGCGGAGCCGGAGGTCATCGCCAAGGGCAAGATTGAAGAGGAAGGCGCCGAAGGCGCTGAAAAGGAAAAACCGGCCAAAGCGGCGAAGGAATGAAACTGATCGTCGGCTTGGGAAATCCGGGACGGCAGTATGCCCGGACGAGGCACAATGTCGGCTACCGTGTGGCGGAGCAATTGTGCGAGCGCTGGCAACTGGGGACCTGGCGGGAGAAGTTCTCCGGCCTCGTCGCCGAAGGTCTGGCGGCGGGCGAACGGGTGTGCTTGCTGCGGCCGACGACTTTTATGAATTTGAGCGGCAAGAGCGTCGTGGCCGCCGTGCAGTTTTATCAGTGTTCGCCGGTGGATGTGCTGATCGTCTCGGATGACGTGGACCTGCCGTTGGGCAGGCTGCGGATGCGTGGCAGCGGATCAGCGGGCGGACAGAAGGGTTTGGATGACGTCCTGCGCTGCCTGGGCACGCAGGAAATCGCCCGGCTGCGATTGGGAATCGGCCGACCGGCCCGGGGCGACGTGGCGGATTATGTGCTCGGGACGTTTGCCGAGAGCGAGGCGCCGGTCGCGGAAGCGATGATTCCAAAGGCGGCTGAAGCGGTGGAATGCTGGTTGAACGACGGGATCCACGCGGCCATGAATCGCACGAACCGGGCGGAAGACGCGGACGAACAGTAAAGTACAGGGAGAATTGAACGTGAAGAGTTACGAAGCGATGTTTCTGATGGATGCGGCCCTGGCAACGGACTGGCCGGCGGCGGAGGCCGAAGTGCGGAGAGTTCTGGATCGCGCCTCGGCCAAGGTGCTGGGACTGAAGAAGTGGGATGATCGAAAACTCGCCTACTCGATCGGCCTCCACAAGCGCGGTCTGTACGTGCTCGCCTATTTCGAGGCCGAACCGGATAAGATCACGGGCATCGAGCGGGACGTGCAGCTCAGCGAGAAGCTGGTGCGCGTGCTGGTGATTCGACGGGATCGATTGACGCCGGAGGACGTGGAGAAGGCGATGGCCGCTGCCGCGCCGCCCAAGACGCTGTCCCGCGGCGATGAGTGGAGCGCGGCCGGTCGCGGTCGGTTCGGCGCGCCGGGTGAAGGCCCGGAGGCCCTCCCCCCGGTGGAGGACCTGGACGCCGTGTCGGCGGTGGCGGTGGCCGATCTTCCCGACGAGATCGAGAGATAAGGAGCTTCGTGCGGCCGAGCACTTGATGCCAGGCGCGTGAAAGGAATGGACCATGGCGAATTTCAATAAGGTGATCCTGGCGGGCAATTTGACGCGCGATCCGCAGCTCTCGTACCTGCCGAGCAATACACCGGTCTGCGAATTCGGCATGGCCATCAATCGAAAATGGAAAGGCCAGGATGGGCAATCGCGCGAAGATGTTTGTTTCGTCGACATGCGTGCGTATGGAAGGCAGGCTGAGACGCTGAACCAGTATATGAACAAGGGAAAGCCGTTGATGGTCGAGGGTCGTCTCAAGTACGACCAATGGCAAGGCAAGGAAGGGGAAAAAAGAAGCAAGCTCTACGTGGTCGTGGAGAATTTTCAATTCATCGGCGCCCCCTCCGGGGGGCAGCGCGGACCCGGCGGACCTCCGCCCGGGCGCCCTGCCGAGCCGGCGAGGGGTGGCGGTATGGATGAGATGCCGCCGGTTGAGGAAGTGGCGCCTGCGGGCGAGGATATTCCGTTCTAAAGGACGATTGGCCCAGAGAGGTAGATTATGTCAGGATTCGGATTTGGATTTCGGAAGAAGGACAAGAAATTCGACAAGAAAAAGCAGCAGAAGCGCCTGCGCACCCGCGAGGTTGCCAAGTGCCGCTTCTGCCGTGAAAAGATCGACGAGATCGACTACAAGGATCTCGCGTCGTTGCAGAAATTGGTCAGCAACCAGGGCAAACATTTTTCGCGCAAGCGCAGCGGAAACTGTGCGCACCATCAGCGCTCCAGTTGCCGGGCGATTAAGCGGGCGCGGTTTATCGGCTTGATGCCGTTTTGCGGATAGGAGCGATAGATACTATGAAACTGCTCTTACGAAAAGACATCGACAAGCTGGGTCTCTGCGGCGACATCGTCGAGGTGTCGTCCGGATACGCCCGCAACTACCTCCTGCCGCACCATCTGGCCCTCGAACCGACTTCGGCAAACCTCAAGTCGATCGAGGAAGACAAGAAAGTTGCGGCGCAGGAGCGCGAACGCATCAAGACGCTGCTCAAGCAGACCGCCGACCGGCTGGCCGGCGCGGAAGTGACGATCAGCGCCGCCTGCACGCCCGACGGCCACCTGTACGGCTCGGTCGGCCCGCGGGAAATCTCCCACGCGCTCATGCAGGAGGGCCACAGCGTTCACGCCGACCAGATCAAGATGTCGCACAACCTCAAGGAAGTCGGGGCGGTCGAAGTCCCGGTGGTCCTGTCGGATGATATTCGGGCATCGGTAAAGGTGTGGGTCGTCGCCGAAAAGACCCTCGGCGAGGGCGAAGAAGAAGGATCGCGAACGGAGGACAAGGATGACCAGAATCGCACCGCCGCCGACGCCAGCGCTCAACCGACCGACGCCGGGAGTTCGAACAACTGATCCCGCCGCCGCGGGCAAGCTCCCGCCGCAGGACCTGGAGGCGGAGATCAGCCTCCTGGGCTCGATGCTGCTCGATCGGGACTCGATCGGCCTGGTCCTGCAGATCATCCCGCGGGATCAGTCGGGCCGCTTCTACCGCGCGGACCATCGCCTGCTCTTCGAGACGCTGATCGACCTGTACGACGTCAACAAGCCGATCGATCTGATCGTTTTGGAGGACGAGCTGCGCAAGCGCGGCCTCCTCGAAGAGGTCGGCGGCCGCGACTATCTCGTCGATCTGTGTGAATCGGTACCCAGCGCGGCAAACAGCGAATACTACGCCCGGATCGTGCGCGATAAGGGCCTGTTGCGAGATCTGATTCAATGCAGCCACACGATCCTGCAATCCGCCTACGACGACCAGGAGGAGGCGTCGCACATCCTCGACGCGGCGGAGAAGCACCTGTTCGAAGTGACCGAGCAGCGCGTCTCCAACCAGGCCGTGGCGATCCGCGATTTTCTCGACGAGACGATGCGGCAGATCGAGACCTTGCAGGAAGGCGCCCTGACCGGAGTGGCGACAGGATTCACCGAGCTCGATTCAATGCTCGGGGGAATGCAGCACGGGGATTTCGTCGTCATCGCGGCGCGGCCGAGCATGGGCAAGACGGCGCTGGGACTGTCGATGCTGGAGTACATCGGGATCGTCGAGAGCCTCCCCGCCGCGTTCTTCTCGATGGAAATGAGCAAGCTCCAGATCGCCCAGCGCATGCTCTGCTCGCACGCCCAGCTTGACTTGAAACGGCTGCGGCACGGCAAGCTGAGCGAGGCGGAAAAAACCAAGCTCAAGCTTATCTGCGGCAACATGCGCAACTACAAGCTGTTCATCGACGATACGCCGGGAATGAGCGTCATGGAGCTGCGGGCCAAGGCCCGGCGGCTCAAGATGCTCCACGACATCAAGGTCGTCTTCGTCGACTACCTGCAATTGATGTTCGACCGGGCGTCGAAGGAGAACCGCCAGCAGGAGATCTCGGCGATCAGCAGGGGGCTCAAGTCCCTGGCCCGCGAGTTAAACATCCCCGTGGTGGCGTTGGCCCAGCTCAATCGCCAGGTGGAGGGCCGCGAGGGCAACCGCCCGCGGATGAGCGATCTGCGCGAAAGCGGGGCGATCGAGCAGGATGCGGACGTGGTGATCCTGCTCCACCGCGAAGAATACTATCTTCACAAGAAGAAGAACGCCTCGGCGGAGTTCTCCGAGCAGTACAACAAAGTGAAAGGCAAGGCGGAATTGATCGTCGCCAAGCAGCGCAACGGCCCGACCGGCGACGTCGAGCTGCACTTCAACCCCGAGTTCACGCGCTTCGACAACGCCGCGCCGGCCTATCTCGACGACGGCGGCGCCTATACGAGCCAATCCTACGACGCGATACCCGATGTCGGCCCGATGGGGGGTCCGGAAGACGAAGGCGCGCCGTTCTGAGGGCGGTCCGCATGGCGAATTCCGACCAGTCCAATTAGAATCCATGTTGTGCAGACCACGTGCCGCCGTAGCTCAGTTGGTAGAGCAGCGGTTTTGTAAACCGCAGGTCATCGGTTCGAGTCCGATCGGCGGCTGTCTCGAATGCGAGGTTTGAAGCGTTTCGAAAACCTCGCACCGCTGCCCTAACCTTGAAGCAGCGCGTCCACGATTCCCTGAATGTCCGCGCTGTCGAAGCTGTTGTCGCCGTTGAAATCGCCAGGGACGACGCACACCGAGAGTGTCGCCGGGCTGCTTGTCACGCCGATCGTGCCGTTGCAACCGCCCGTGATATGCACGTCGTACGAACCGACCTCGGCCGCCGTGACGCTGCTCACCGTCAGGGTGTCGGTGGCCGCGCCGCTGAAAGGGCCGCCGTCGGTCAGCGCCACGCCGTTCCGCCGCCATTGGTATGTGAATGGCCCCGTTCCCGTCGCCGTCACCGTAAAGATCACGGTCTCGCCGACGGCCACGAATTGGCTGACGGGTTGGGGGTTGATCCCGATCGACGGGCTGGTGTTAATTAGCACGGAGACGCTACTGCCGCCGTTGTTCGCTGAGACCATGTCGGGCTGGCCGTCGTTATTGAGGTCGCCAATCGCCACATGGAATGGGCTATTGCCGACATTGAAGTTGACCGCCGCCTGAAACGTCCCATCGCCGATGCCCCGCAATACGGAAATGTTCGCGGTGCCGCTATTGGCGACCGCCAGGTCAGGCCGTCCGTCGAGATTGAGATCGCCCATGGCCACGGATCGGGCGCCGCCGCCCGCGCCGTAGTTGACAAATGCCTGAAATGTGCCGTCACCGTTCCCCAACAGCACTGAGACATTACTGCCGCCGCCATCGTTCGCCGTCGCCAGATCGAGCCGTCCGTCACCGTTAACGTCGCCGACTGCAACCGATCGGGGACCGTTTCCTACGGCGAAGTTGACGGGCGCCTGGAACGTGCCATCTCCATTGCCCAGAAGGATCGAGACATCACTGCTGAAGTTATTCGCCACGGCGAGGTCGGGAATCCCGTCACCGTTCATATCGCCGCTGGCAATCGATTGGGAACCGTTGCCCGCGACGTAGTTGACCATTGCCTGAAACGTGCCATCCCCGTTCCCCAGAAGCACCGACACATTCGTGCCGCCATTGCACGCGACCGCATGGTCCGGCGTGCCATCCGCATTCCAATCGCCGACCGCCGTGGCAAACGGGATTCCGGCGACGTTGTAGTTCGCAAACGATTGAAACGTCCCATCGCCGTTACCCAGCCGTACCGAGATGTTGTTGCTGGCGTTGTTCACCGAAGTCAAGTCGGGCTTGCCGTCGGCGTTCAGATCGGCGATCGCCACGAATCGTGGACCGTTGCCCACACCGTAGTTGTTCATGCTCTGAAACGATCCATCGCCATTGCCGAGCCGGATGGAAATAGTGCCGCTGCCTTCATTCGCGGTGGCCAGATCGAGCCGGCCGTCGCTGTTAAGGTCGCCAATGGCCACGCACCGGGGCGCGTTGCCCACGCCGTAGTTGACCGACGGGGCAAACGACGAGGGACATTGCCCGTCGGCGGCGGGAACAATCGCCAGACAGAGTGCGGCCGCTAGCACGCACGTGGTCCTGGGGCGTACCGCGACATTGGCCAATGTGGTTCGCCGAAATGGGAAATGCTTGCCCACAGATTGAATCAAGTGGCTCATGTTTCTCTCTCCTGTCTGCGCCGGTCGGCGCTTCGGGGGCTGGCCTGCCCTGCGTGCAGGCACCTGGCCGATGGATTCCTATCTTCTCGATCCGCGACATCCACAAGGACATGCGCAAGTGGCTGGGCCCGGACACCAAGTTCTTCGCCGAAGTCATGCCCGACCGTGCCCGAGCGAGGCTCACCGGATGAAGCATCGCGTGCCAGCGTCGGCACTTTGTGGCTTGAAGGCGTAGTTGCCGGGTCTGATTCAATGGAAACTCCTACCTACGACGCTGCCGCCAGCGGCCACACATCATCAGCGAGAAGCTAAGCAGCGCGGGGGGCAGAGCACCCGACGCGCAAGTTCCACAGGCGGCGTCGGGCGGTGGAGCAACTTCGCAGGCATCGCCGATGCCGTCAGAGTTCGCATCCGCCTGATCGGCGTTGAAGACGTCCGGACAGTTGTCGCAGGCGTCCGCCTTCCCATCACCGTCGGCGTCGGCCTGGTCAGCGTTGAATGCACCAGGGCAGTTGTCGCAGACATCGCCCTTGCCGTCGCCGTCCGGGTCCGCCTGATCGTCATTGGCCACGGTCGGACAGTTGTCGCAGGCGCTGCCCCGCCCATCGCCGTCGGAATCGGCCTGATCGGCATTGGGCGTTGACGGGCAATTGTCGAGCGAGCCGGGGACGCCGTCGTTATCCAGCGGATCGACGAAGAACATGATTGCCAGATTGTCCGCGAGGTGGCCCGTAACATTGCACTTCAGCCCCCCGCCGCCGTCCGGGTCGTAGGTCAGACCGTCATCTTCGAGGAGGTTTTCGATTCCCGTCGTTGAACTTCTGCCCATCTCGTTACCCGCGTCGAGAATCTGGACGAGGATGTCGCTGTTATCGAGCAGGATAAACTCAAAAGTAACGCTGTCCGCAAGGGTTTCGCGGTAGGTGTTGAGCCACTCGACGATGAAACACGCCCCGGGGTAGTCGTTGTAAGGGCAGCTTCCGGCAGGGAACGACTGATGAAAGGCGCTGCCGTTGGGAATCGCGTCGATCGGATCGAGCGCATCCCACAAGCCGGCGATCATGTTGTTGATACCGTCAGTGCTGGGCAGAGGGCAGTCATTGGTCTGGTCGCTGGCGGGGGCGGCGTCGCCTAAGTGCAGCCAGCCGTCGTCGTCGAGAAATGCGTTGGAGAAGTTCGCCCCGTAGAAACTGAACGGAAAGCCGATGGCCAGCGGCCCGGCGACGGTAGTGTTGCTAAATGGCGTGATCTGTGTCCCCGTGTTACTGATGTCAACGAACTGGAAGGGGGGTCCATTCAGCGCGTTGGAGTCAATGAACCGATGACCGAAGCGATCGTTACCGCTCGCGCTGGGAAACGGATCGCACGCATCGCCGATGCCATCTAGATCTTCGTCCTCCCGTCCCGGGTTCGGATCGTTCGGGCAGTTGTCGCAGGCGTCTCCGACGTTGTCGCTGTCGCCGTCGGGCGCCGTGCACGTCGTTATCTCCAAAGTCCAGTTTTGCAAGGTTCCCGTGTCGCCCGCGGAGTCGTCGGCGACGGTCAGCGTCCACATTCCGTTGGGGTTTTCACCGATCAGTGCGGCGAAGGCCTCTTCCGGCGCCAGCGGAGTCTCGGTGACACCCGGCGCAGGAGCATTGTCGTTCGCGGGGCCCGGCGGATTGGTCGCGCCCGCATTATCCTGCCACCACGTCCCATTGAAGGCGTCGTCACTTGTCCCCCCATTGTCCGTGCTGAGGGTGATGACAGTTCCGGCAGGCGACGTCAGCGTCATGTCAATATGGCCGGGAAACGTGTGCGTGATGGAGGTATTGACGCGCGCCGAACAGATCGTTCCCGTCAGTCCGTCGACATCGAGCGCGGAACTCACGCCCGCTGGGTTATTGTCAGGGATGGCGAAGGCCGCAAGTTGCGAAAACGAGCTGGTACCGGCAACCGTCGGCGGGGCCGAGACCGCTGAGATCAGAAGCGACCAACCGCACAAAGAGCCGATATCCGGAGCCGCGTCGTCGGCGATCGTCAGCGTCCACGTGCCGTTGGGATCCTGGCCCGCGAGGGCATTTAGAGGTTCCTCCGGCGCAACCGTGAGTTCCGCGACTCCGTCCGCGTACGTGGCGTCGCCGACCGGCCCCGGAGGGCTATCCTCGCCCGCCTGGTCGTCCCAGAGCGTTTCGCTAAAGACGTTGTCATTGTTGCCCCCGTTGTCAGTCGAAAGCGTGATGACGGTTCCTGCAGGCGACGTCAGCGTTATGTCGAGGTCGCTGGGAAACGTGTGATGGATGAAGGTCACGACATTCACGTCCCAGATGACGGACGGCAAGCCGAAAACCATAATCTGAGAGGTGATGCCGGCCGAATTGTTATCCGGAATAGCAACCGGGCAGCCGCCGTTGCTATGGCTACTCGGAGATGGCGCCCGACATCCTCCGGGCACCGGCGGGGCGGCGGCGCTCGAGCGTTCCCCCGCGATCACAAATGCCGCGCACGCGATGAGACCGCCGAGCCGGACTGCATTTCGGCTCGCAGGCCTATTGCTTGCTGATACTGATCGTGGCATATCTCTCTCGCCTCCAGAAAAGTACTTGGTTCCTTACGAAGGTGCGGATGCTCCGAGCGCCGCTTAAGCCGAAGGGCCTCCTCACTAATCTTTGCGGCCATAATTCCGCCGTCGTCCCCACATCATCAGCGAGAGACTTAAGAACGATGCCGGCAAAACTCCCGGCGCGCAGGTCCCGCAGGCCGCGTCGGGAGGTGGCGGAGGCGTGCAAGCATCACCTATGCCGTCGGCATTCGCATCAGCTTGTTCCGCATTGAATACGCCCGGGCAGTTGTCACAGGTGTCGCCCTTGCCATCGCCATCGGGATCGGCTTGGTCGGAATTGGAAACGATGGGGCAATTGTCGGCGCCGTTGGGCACGCCATCGCCGTCGTTATCGAACGCGAGGTTGTCGCACACGTCTCCCACTCCATCACCGTCGCCGTCAGTCTGATCGGTGTTGGGGACGAACGGACAGTTGTCGGCATCGTCAGGCACGCCGTCGAAGTCGCCGTCGTTGTCGAAGATCAGATACGACGGATTATCCAGCCCACCGGAGACGGCGGGGACGAAGGCGTCAATGAAGGTGCCGGTCGCGCCGTTGTAGCGCAGGACCCTGTCGGTGCGTTGACTGCTGACGTACAGGTTGCCGTCCGGGCCGAAGACCAGACCGAAGGGCACATCCAGCCCGCCGCTGGCGGCTGGGACGAAGGCGTCGATAAAGGCGCCGGTCGCGCCGTTGAAACGCAGGACACTGTCGGTGGAGCCACTGCTGACGTACAGGTTGCCGTCCGGGCAGAAGACCAACCCGTGGGGCCCATCCAGCCCGCCGCTGGCGGTGGGGATGAAGGCGTCGATGAAGGTGCCGGTCACACCGTTGTAGCGCAGGACGCTGTCGGTGGTTCCGCTGTTGACGTACAAGTTGCCATCCGGGCCGAAGACCAGGCCTTGGGGCTCATCCAACCCGCCGGCGCCGGCAGGGACCAAGGCGTCGATGAAGGCGCCAGTCGTGCCGTTATAGCGCAGGACCCCGTCTGTGTTTTCACTGCTGACATACAGGTTGCCGTCCGGACCGAAGACCAGGCCGTTGGGTGCATCCAGCCCGCCGGAAGCGGCCGAGACAAAGGTGTCGATGAACTCGCCGGTCGCGCCGTTGTAACGCAGGACCCTGTCGATGTCGTAACTGCTGACGTAGAGGTTGCCGTCCGGGCCGAAGACCAGGCCCGCGGGCCCAATCAGCCCGCCGCCGCCTGCGGGAACGAACGCGTCGATGAAGGCGCCGGCCGTGCCGTTGTAGCGCAGGACTTGGTCGGTGTTTCCACTGCTGATGAGCAGATGGACCGGCTGGGCCGACGCGCTGGACCCCGCGGTGAACACCAGGATTGCCGCCAACGCGGGGCTACACTTGTTGCCGATTCCCGAGTCACGATTCTTCGTCTTCATATAACTGGCTCTCCAAAGGGTTCGCTTGGTCGGCGGCGGCCGTCGCGTCGCCATCAAAAACGACAGACTCAACACCGCCGCGGGCATGGCGCCCGGCGCACAGGTTCCGCAAGCGACGTCGGGCGGTGGCGGTTGCGGCAGCGGCGCACAGGCGTCGCCGACGCCGTCTGAATCCGCGTCCGCCTGATCAGCATTGAACACGTCGGGGCAGTTGTCACAGGCATCGCCTTTGCCGTCGCCGTCGGTGTCTGCCTGATCGGCGTTGAATGCGCTGGGGCAGTTGTCGGCATCATCGGCTTTGCCGTCACCGTCCGTGTCCGGCGCGATCCTGAAGGCGTTGTCGCTGTTTGCTCCCGCTACGTAGATGTTGCTCGCGTCGTCCACGGCGATGCCGAATGGCGCGTCCAAGCCATGACCCGCACCGTCGCCGCCCGCGTCAATGACTTTGCTGATGACGCCGGTGGGAGTGATCTTGAAGGCGACGTCGTTGTTTTCGCTCGCTACGTAAATGTTCCCCACGGCATCCACGGCGATGCCGGTGGGACCATCCAGGACAGTGCTACCGTCGCCCGTCGCGTCGATGACCTGCGTCTTGACCCCGGCGGGCGTGATCCTGAAGGCGTTATTGCTGGCCGCCCCCGTCACGTAGGCGTTCCCCGCCGAGTCCACGAAAATGCCGAGGAAAGGAAAATCTAGGACATTTCCTGCGCCGTCGCCCGTCGCGTCGATGATCTCGGAAATGACCCCGGCGGGCGTTATCTTGAAGACGTTGTCGCTGTTCGCCCCTGCGACATACACGTTAAACGCGGCGTCGACCGTGATGGCGCGAGGACTATCAAGGTCCTGTCCGGGGCCAGCGCCGGCTGCGTCGATGATCTGCGTCTTGACCCCGGCGGGCGTGATCTTGAAGGCGTTATGGGTCTGGACACCGGTTACGTACACGTTGCCTGCGGCATCCACGGCAATGCCCGTAGGACCATCAAGTCCATTGCCCGGGCCAGCGCCGGTCGCGTCGATGATCTCAGTAATAAACCCCGCGGGCGTAATCTTGAAGGCGTTATCGCTGGACTGTCCTACGATGAAGGCGTTACCCTCGGCGTCCACGGCGATACTGCGGGGAAGCGTGAGGACATTACCCGCCCCATCGCCACTGTCGTCGATGATCTGAGTGATGCTTCCGCCGGGCGTGATCTTGAAGGCGTTGTTACTGCCCACGCCCGCGATATAAGCGTTGCCCGCCGCGTCTACAGCGATGCTCTCGATGCTTATGAGGTTTTGGCCTTCCCCGCCGGTCGCGTCGATGATCTCGGTGATGATGAGCTGGGCGCTTGCGCGACTCAGTCCGAGGGCGGAGACGGTCAGAATGGCGACGAGGGCGCGCGGCAAGCAACGATTGATTGATGGTACAAATCTGCACATATAATTCACCTTAATTTAGTTTGTCGACACCGGTGTGAACGCGCCATCGCCGCAACCGACGGCCGATCAAGCAGGCGGGAACGACCAGTCCGGCGACCGGAAACACTCCCGGCGCACAAGATCCGCAGGCGGCGTCGGGCGGTGGCAGAGGTGTGCAAGCATCGCCGATGCCGTCGGAATCCGAATCAAGTTGATCCGCATTGAAAATCGCCGCGCAGTTGTCGCAGGCGTCGCCCTTCCCATCGCCGTCGCCATCGGCCTGGTCGGCGTTGAATGCATTCGGACAGTTGTCGGCGTCGTTCGCCTTACCGTCGCCGTCGTCGTCCGGCGAAATCCGAAAGGCGTTGTCGCTGAGAATGCCCGCGACGTAGGCATTGCCCGCGGCATCCACGGCGAGACCGTACGGATCGTTGAGCGTATTGCCCGCCCCGTCGCCGTCCGGCCCGATGATCTGAGTGACGACGCCTGCGGGTGTGATCTTGAAGGCGCCGTCACTGTTCTCTGCCGCCAGAAAGATGTTGCCCGCCGCATCCACGCCAATGCCGGCGGGATCAAGCAGCGCGTGGCCTGCGCCGTCGCCGGTCGCGTCGATGATCTGGGAGATGACTCCGGCAGGCGTGATCTTGAACGCATTCTGGCTGTTGCTTCCTGTGATGTATGCGTTTCCTGCGGCATCCAGGGCGACACCAAGAGCGGAGTCCAGCACATGGCCGGCGCCATCACCGGTCGCGTCGATGATCTCGGTGATAATTCCAGCCGGCGTGATCTTGAAGGCGTTGTTGCTGCCATAACCAGTCACATAGGCGTTCCCGTCGGCGTCCGCGGCGATGCCGAGCGGATTATTGAGAACGCTGGCTCCGGGCGCGCCGGCGGCGTCGATGATCTGCGACTTGATCCCGGCCGGCGTGATCTTGAAGGCATTGTTGCTGTCCGATCCCGCAATGTAGACATTGCCCGCGCCATCGACGGCAATGCTCTGTGGGTTGTCCAGGGGATTCGTGCCGTCGCCGGTCGCGTCGATGATGCGGGTGATGACTCCGGCGGGCGTGATCTTGAAGCCGTTGTCACTGACTTGCCCGGCAACAAAGACATTGCCGTCGCCATCGACGGCGACGGCCGTGGGAACATCAAGGGCATTTGTCCCGTCACCTGTGGCGTCGATGATCACCGTAATCGCACCGTCTGGAGTAATCTTGAAGACGTTATGGGTTCCGGACGCCACGTACACGTTGCCCGCGCCGTCTACAGCAATGGCCAGGGCCGCATTAAGCGGCTTCCCCGCGCCTCCGGTTGCGTCGATGATCTCGGTGATGATCTCGCCGCCAGCCCGGTCAACTCCCGGCGCGGCCATCAGGAATATTGAGACGGCGGCAAGGAAGAACCTGTAATTTCCCAACTGTTTGTGCTTGAACATAGTTAACTCCCTAAAATTTTTTTCCGAGTCTTGAGTGGTTTCGCCTAAAACGCTGTCCGATCAGGCAGGCCGGGACGACCAGTCCGGCGAAGGGAAAAGCCCCCGGCGCGCAGGCGCCGCAGGCGGCGTCAGGCGGAGGAGGCGGCGGCTCGCAAGCATCACCGACGCCATCGGCGTTTGCGTCCGCCTGATCTGCATTGAAGTCGGTAGGGCAGTTGTCACACGCGTCGCCCTTCCCATCGCCGTCCGCGTCGGCTTGATCGGAATTGGAAACGATGGGACAATTGTCGGCGGCGCCCGATACACCGTCGCCGTCGTCGTAGTAGAAGATCAGGAATCTTGGCCCATCCAGTCCGCCGCTGCCGGTCGGGACGAAGGCGTCGATGAAGGCGCCGGTCCCGCCGTTGTAGCGCAGGATGGTGCTGGGGAGCAGACCAGGGACGTACAGGTTGCCGTCCGGGCCGAAGGCCAGCCCACGGGGCAAATTTAGCCCCCCGCCGGCGGCGGGGACGAAGGCGTCGATGAAGGCGCCGGTGGCGCCGTTATAGCGCAGGACGCTGTCAGTGCCGCCACTGCTGACATACAGGTTGCCGTCCGGGCCGAAGACCAGTCCGAAGGGCCCGTCCAGCCCACCGCTGCCGGCCGGGACGAAGGCGTCGATGAAGGCGCCGGTCGCGCCGTTGTAGCGCAGGACGCTGTCGCTGCTTTCACTGCTGACGTGCAGGTTGCCATCCGGGCCGAAGACCAGATCGCTGGGCCCATTCAGCCCGCCGGACGCGGTAGGGACGAAGGCGCCGATGAAGGCGCCCGTCGCGCCGTTGTAGCGAAGGATGCTGTCGGTGACGGTACTGCTGACGTAGAGGTTGCCGTCCGGGCCGAAAATCAGGCCTTTGGGCCCATTTAACCCGCCGCTGCCGGCCGGGACGAAGGCGTTGATGAAGGCGCCGGTCGCGCCGTTGTAACGCAGGACGGTATCGCTAAAGAAACTGCCGACGTACAGGTTGCCGTCCGGGCCGAACACCAGACCCTGGGGCCCATCCAATCCGCCGACGCCGGACGGGATGAAGGCGTCGCTGAAGGCGCCGGTCGCGCCGTTGTAGCGAAGGACTTGGTCACTGCTCTCACTGCTGACGAGCAGCCGGACCGGCTGGGCCGAGGCGCCGGATGCCGCGCAGAACACGAACAGCATCGCCCATGTGAGTGCATACCTGCTACCCATTCCAGCGACACGGTTCTTCGTCGTATTGCGATTCGCCCCACCTACGGCTCGTTTTGCCGGCCGCTGCCGCCGCTTCCAGCCGACGAGCACGATCGGCGTAAACAACCCCACCGTCGGAAACACGCCCGGCGCGCAGGTCCCGCAGGCGGCGTCGGGAGGAGGGAGAGGTGCGCAAGCATCGCCGATGCCGTCGGAATCAGAATCAAGTTGATCCGCATTGAAGTCCGCCGGACAGTTGTCGCAGGCGTCGCCCTTGCCGTCTCCGTCCCCATCGGCCTGATCCGCATTAAATGCAGTCGGACAGTTGTCGGCGTCGTTCGCCTTGCCGTCGCCGTCGTCGTCCGGCGAAACCCGAAACGCGTTGTCGCTGAGAATTCCTGCCACGTAGGCGTTGCCCGCGGCGTCCACGGCGAGACCGTACGGATCGTTGAGCGTATTGCCCGCCCCGTCGCCGTCCGGCCCGATGATCTTGGTGATCATGCCTGCGGGAGTGATCTTGAAGACGCCGTCACTGTTCTCTGCCGCCAGAAAGATGTTGCCCGCGGCATCCGCGCCAATGCCGGCGGGATCAGGCAGTGGCTGGCCCGCGCCGTCGCCGGTCGCGTCGATGATCTGGGTGATGACCCCGGCAGGCGTGATCTTGAAGGCGTTGTCACTATCAGCGCCCGTCACGTACACGTTGCCTGTTGCGTCTACGGCAACGAATTCAGGATAGGCGAGGACATGGCCGGCACCGTCGCCGGCGGCGTCGATGATTTGGGTGATGACTCCGGCGGGAGTGATCTTGAAGGCGTTGCCTGAGCTGATACACGTTACGTAAGCATTGCCATCGCCGTCCACGGCGACGCCGCGAGGAGAATCTAGGGCTTTGCCCGGCCCACTGCCCGCCGCGTCGATGATTTGGGTCTTGACCCCGGCGGGCGTGATCCTAAAGGCGTTGTCGCTGACGGTTCCCGCCACGTAAATGTTACCCGCACCATCCACGGCGACGCCGGTTGGCTCATCAAGCACATGCGTACCGTCGCCGGTTGCGTCGATGATCTGGACAATGGCGCCGGCGGGCGTAATCTTGAAGACGTTTTCGCTGTTCTGTCCTGTCACATACGCGTTTCCCGCGGAGTCCACGGCGATGCCGGCGGCACCAGCAAGGACATTGTTGCCGTCGCCGCTCGCGTCGATGATCTGCGTAATGCCCCCGGCGGGCGTGATCTTGAAGGCGTTGTTACTGCCCACTCCGATCACGTAGACGTTGCCGGCGGCGTCCACGGCGATGCCGAAAGGACGAAGAAGGCCATGCCCCGCGCCGCCGGTGGCGTCGATGATCTCCGTGATGATGAGCTGGGCACCTGCTCGTTTTGCCCCCACGGCCGTGATAGCCAGTGAGGCAACGAGCGCGCAGTGAAGGAAAAGACTGTCTGAGCGCTGAAACCTGTTCAAGTGAATCTCCTTAATGTAGTTTGCCGACACCGGTGCGAACACGCCGTTGTCGCAACCGACGGCCGATCAGGCTGGCAGGAACGACCAGTCCGGCGACGGGGAACGCTCCCGGCGCGCAAGTACCGCAGGCGGCGTCGGGAGGAGGCGGTGGCGCGCAGGCGTCGCCGATGCCGTCCCCGTCCGAATCGGTTTGATCCGCATTGAAGACAGCTGGGCAGTTGTCGCAGGCGTCGCCTGTGCCGTCGCCGTCACCATCGGCCTGGTCGGCATTGAACGCCGCCGGACAATTGTCACAGACGTCTCCTTTGCCATCCCCGTCGGCGTCGGCCTGATCCGGATTGGCGACGGAGATACAGTTATCGCAGGCGTCGCCGATCGCGTCGCCGTCCGCATCTTCCTGTCCCGGGTTGGCGACGGTCTGGCAGGTATCGCAGGCATCGCCGATACCATCTCCGTCAGAATCCGTTTGATCCGGATTGGCTATGGAAGGACAGTTGTCGCATGCGTTCGGAACGCCGTCGTTGTCCGGATCGGCCGAGCACGCATCGCCGACACCGTCCTGGTCGCAATCGGCCTGATCAGGATTGGAAACAGTCGGACAGTTGTCTTGCGAGTCACGGATGCCGTCGCCGTCGATGTCGATCGTGAAGAAGTACGCCGCGCCGGAGTTGGAGGCGGTGTCGTCGGCCTCGTTGCCATTGACTCCCATGGCGCTACTGGCCTCGTTTGGGGCGCCGACCGCCAACGTGTCGCCCGACATGGCCAACGAGAGGCCGAACCGGTCACCGGCCCCTGTGTTCGAGGCCTTCGTGTACGCCTGCTGGCTCCAGACACCGCCGGACCGCACGAAAAAATAGGCGGCGCCGGAGCTCGAAGCGCTGTTGTTGGACCCGTTGCCGTCGATGCCTGTGGCATTGCTGTCCTCGAATTGAGCGCCGACCGCCAACGTGTCGGCCGACACCGCCACCGCGCGGCCAAAAAAGTCACTGCCTCCGGTGTTCGACGCCTTCACGTAAGCCTGCTGACTCCATGCGCCACCGGTGTCACGTACGAAGACATAGACAGCGCCGGAGCTTGAAACGCTGTTGTTGGCCTGATTGCCGTTGACGCCCGTTGCGTTGCTGGCCTCGCCGTCCGCCCCGACCACGACCGTGTCGCCCGACACCGCCACCGCGATGCCGAATTGGTCATTGGCCCCGGTGTTGGAGGCCTTGACAAAGGCTTGTTGGCTCCAGGACGTTCCGCTGCGCGTAAAGATATAGGCAGCGCCGGAGGCGGAAGTGTTGTCGTCGCCCCCGTCGCCGTCCACACCCATGGCGCTGCTGTCCTCGCTTGGGGCGCCAACCACCAGCGTGTCGCCTGTAATGGCCACCGACAAGCCGAATTGGTCTTCGGCCCCGGTGTTGGAAGCCTTGACGTAGGCCTGCTGGCTCCAGGTGGTCCCGCTGCGCGTAAAGACGTACGCCGCGCCGGAGTTCACAGCGCTATTGTCGCCCTCATTGCCGTTCACGCCCGTCGCGTTGCTGTCTTCGCCGGGGGCGCCGACCACCACCGTGTCGCCCGACATCGTCACCGCCGTGCCAAAGAGGGCGTTCGGCCCGACGCTGGAAGCCTTGAGGTAGGCCTGCTGAGTCCAGGTCGTCCCGCTGCGCGTAAAGACATAAGCAGCGCCGGAGTTGGACAGGGTGTTGTCGGTGTCGTCGCCATTCACTCCCGTGGCGATGCTCGCCTCGTTCGGAGCCCCTACCACCACCGTGTCGCCTGATATGGCCACCGAGGTGCCGAAAAAGTCGTTCGGGTCCGTGTTCGAGGCCTTGAGGTAGGCCTGCTGGCTCCAGACCTCGCCGGTGCGGACAAAGACATAGACAGTGCCGGAGTTCGCAGCATTGTCGTCGTCCTGTTCGCCGTCCACGCCCGTGGCCATGCTGGACTCGCCAGCGGCGCCGACCACGACCGTGTCGCCCGACACGGCCACCGAGAGGCCAAAGACGTCACCTGCGCCGGTGTTCGAGGCCTTGACGTAGGCTTGCTGATCGATGGGGAACCCGGTAGCGGGCCTGCTGGAAACCAGAAACTGGAGACTGGAAACGAGAAGTGCGATGACGGCACCGTTGGATCGGATCATGATCGTCTCCCTTTTGAATTCCGCCGGCGCGAGGGTGGGCGGCGAGTGGTTGTCAGGAAAATGCCCATCTTTTGACCCCATCACTCTTAAACCGCGGGCAGCAAGGCGATCATTACACCCAGTCCCCGCGCGGTGATGCGCTTCGTTCAACGCACTTTTTGAACCGCAGGCAGCAGCATGGCGATGAGGATCGCGATGATGGCAATGACCACGAGCCCGCGCGGCCGGTTTTCCGCTTGCGCAAATTGCCCGTCGCTCGAGACGGTTGTTCCGTCACTGAACTGAACCGAATCGCGCCAGGAAAACTCAATACTGCTGTCTCGCTCTCCATTGATCTCGGGACCGGCCTGCCACGTCACCACGCCGGCCAGCCTGCTGCCATCGGTAGTCGTGAAAACCGCCACGCCTTCGCCGATCAGCGAGTCTGGCTGGTCGCCAGGACGAAACAGAACCTCGCCCCGCGCGGTGTACTCTCCGATGTCGGGCTCAGTGCCATGGAGCGTGAAGGGCGTCACCCGCTCGGTCGAGAAATCGATCGTCCCCTCGAAATTGTCTGTCTGCTGCGTGAGTCCCATTGGAAACTGCACGCAGCCGCAAGGCAGGATTTGCGCACAGGCCAACCATGTGACCAGGGAGTGTCTCCACCGGCTCGGTGTTCTGAAATACTTCATAGTTGTGTCTCCTGAATCACTTTTGGTATCAAATTGGGGAATTGCCTGTCCGGGCGTGAATGCGTCGTCGGCGATGTCGCCAACCGATCAGGCCGGCCGGTACGAGCAATCCGGCGACGGGGAACGCCCCCGGCGCGCAGGTTCCGCAGGCGGCGTCGGGCGGCGGGGGCGGCGCGCAGGCGTCGCCGACGCCGTCGGCGTTTGCGTCCGCCTGATCCGCATTGAAGACTGCCGGGCAGTTGTCGCACGCGTCGCCTTTACCGTCGCCATCGCCATCGGCCTGGTCGGCGTTGAATGCGTTTGGACAGTTGTCGGCATCGTTCGCTTTGCCGTCGCCGTCGTCGTCCGGCGAAACCCGAAACGCGTTGTCGCTGAGCACGCCTGCCACGTAGGCGTTGCCCCCGGGATCCACGGCGAGACCGTACGGATCGTTGAGCGTATTGCCCGCCCCGTCGCCGTCCGGCCCGATGATCTTGGTGATCACGCCTGCGGGAGTGATCTTGAAGACGCCGTCACTGTTCTCTGCCGCCAGAAAGATGTTGCCCGCGGCATCCGCGCCAATGCCGGCGGGATCAAGCAGCGGCTGGCCCGCGCCGTCGCCGGTCGCGTCGATGATCTGGGTGATGACCCCGGCAGGCGTGATCTTAAACGCGTTGTTGCTATCACTCCCCGTGACGTACACGTTTCCCGTGGTATCCAGAGCGACACCCAGAGGAGAGACCAGCACATGACCGGCGCCATCACCGGTCGAGTCAATGATCTCCGTGATGGCCCCGGCAGGAGTGATCTTGAAGGCGTTGTTGCTGCTGAGACCCGCCACAAAGGCGTTGCCGTCGGCATCTGCTGCAATACCGACGGGATCATTGAGAGCGCTGGCCCCGCCCGCGCCGGTCGCGTCTATGATCTGCGTCCTGGCCCCGGCCGGCGTGATTTTGAACGCATTATCGCTTACTGAACCCGCTAGGTAGACATTGCCAGCGCTATCGAAGGCAATGCCCTGCGGCTCGTCCAGTGCATTCGTGCCGTCGCCGGTCGCGTCGATGATCTGGGTGATAACGCCGGCGGGTGTGATCTTGAAGACGTTGTCGCTGATTCTCCCCGCAACAAAGACGTTGCCGTCGCCATCGACGGCGACGGCGGTGGGAACATCAAGAGCATTTGTCCCGTCACCTGTGGCGTCGATGATCACCGTAATCGCCCCCCCTCTAGTAATCTTGAAGACGTTTTGGCTTAAGGCCGCCACGTACACGTTGCCCGCGCCGTCCACGGCGATGGCCTGGGGCTCGTTGAGCGGCTCTCCCGCGCCGCCGGTCGCGTCGATGATCTCAGTGATAACCTCGCCACTAGCCCGACCGGGCCCGTGAGCCGTAACGATCAGCGCAGCGAGCAGTGAAAAAAGCAGACCGTGTTTTCGAAGTTGTTTGCGTTGAGACATTGTCAATCTCCGTAAATTGTCTTCCGGTTCTCGCTTCAAATCTGGTGCGGAGGCGCCACCCGCCGAATGCGCCGGCCGATCAGGCATGCAGGGACGACCAGTCCGGCGACGGGGAACGCTCCCGGCGCGCAAGTACCGCAGGCGGCGTCGGGCGGCGGCGGCGGCGCGCAGGCGTCGCCCACGCCGTCGGCATCCGAATCCAATTGATCCGCGTTAAAGACCGCCGGGCAATTGTCGCAGGCGTCGCGCTTTCCATCGCCGTCGGCATCGGGATCGCACTCATCGGGCGTACCGTTGCCGTCGCAATCGGCGCTCCCACCGCTGGCGATATCTTCCGCGTCGAGCACGCCGTTCGAGTTGCAGTCCGGCAGCGCGAAACGTGCGACGACAATCCCCGCTGTTCCGCTGGGAGCTTTGTTCGCGGCCCAAATGCCGATCCAATGACCGGCGCGGTCGGTCGCAATTTGCGGGTCTTGATCCAAATCTGCATCCGTGCCTGCGTTGCCATTCAATGGCACGGACGCCGTCCAAGTAATTCCATTGTCCGTGCTGAGCGCCACAAGGATGTCGCCATCGCTTTCAATTCCACCCGACGGTTCTTCGGTTTCCCAGTCGGCCACCCAATGCCCCTGACCGTCGCTGGCGATCCGCGCGTCGACGTCATTGCCCGAGTCGCTTGTGGCGTTGCTGTTGAGTGCCGCCGGAGCGCTCCATGTCGCACCATTGTCCTCGCTGTGTGCGACAAAGATTTCGAAGTCCGTACCGAATGCGACGCCCGGGTTGGAATGCCACACTGCGACCCAATGCCCTGCGCGATCCGTGGCGATCCAGGGATCGCTGTCGTTGCCGGTATCGGTCGCCGCGTTGGTGTTGAGCGGCGCTGGCGGCGTCCAGGACGCACCATTGTTCGAACTTCGGGCGACAAGGATGTTCCGGTCCGGCCCGATACCCGCGAGGTTCTCGCTGGAGTCCCACACTGCGATCCAGTGCCCCTGGCCGTCGGTGACGAGGGAAGGCGCAGTGTCGCTGCCCGTGTCGCCGCCTGCATTCGTGTTGACCGGTGTCGGCGGCGTCCACGTCGCGCCATTATCCGAACTTCGGGCCACAAGAATGTCGTTATCGGTATCGATGGTCATGCCCAAATCGTCGTCCGAGTTCCACACGGCGAGCCAATTACCCTTGCCGTCCGTCGAGATCTGTGGGACGGAATCGTCGCCCGCGTCGGTTGCCGCGTTCGTATTCAGCGCGGCGGGAGAAGTCCACGTCATTCCGTTGTTCGTGCTGCGGGCCACATGAATGTCGTTGTCGGTCCCCATATTCGGGCTGAGATCGTTGGTAGAAGACCAGACCGCCACCCAACGGCCCTGGCCGTCGGTCGCGACCTGTGGACTGAAGTCGCCTCCCGAATCAGGCCCCGCGTTGGTGTTCAGGGGAACGGGAACCGTCCACGTCAGCCCATTGTTCGAACTGCGCGAAACGAGGATGTCGAAGTCCGAACCAATCGTGTTGTTCAGATCATCGTTCGACGTCCAGACGGCCACCCAATGTCCGAGACCGTCCGTCGTAACAAATGGACCAGCGCCCCCATTGGTAGGAATGGATTCGACCGGAGATATCGCCGCAGGGAATTGGCCGCGGGCCTCGATGCACACGAATCCGACGACGATCACTACAATGGTATTGACACGCATTACTGACATTTGATGTGACCTCGCATATTGCCTTTGTCCAAGTACGGTCCGGCACGTTATGGACGATCTTTGGCCCTCCACTGTCACGCGCGTTTTTGGATACTCATGGAGTGGCTGTAGTCAGCGAAACCGACGACGGCGGAATGAAAGCGCCAGGGCGCTGATGGGCATCATCGCAATCGTGCCCGCGCCGCAGGTCCCACAGGCGGCGTCGGGGACGGGCTGGGGCTCCGGCGTCTCACACGCGTCGCCTACGCCATTGGCGTCCGCATCGGCTTGATCCGCGTTGAAGACCGCCGGGCAGTTGTCGACATCGTCGGCGACACCGTCGCCGTCTGCGTCCACTGGCGGTGTGGTAACAGTCAGCGCGGCGGATTCGCTGATGACCGTCTGACACGCATTGCTGACCACGCAGGCGTAATTGCCGGCGTCGTCGGCGCTCGCGGGATTGATCGTCAGCGTCGGCGTGGCGGATCCGCTGATCGCGCTGCCGTCGGACAGCGGCGTGCCGTTGCGCCGCCACGCGAAGTCGAGCAGAACAGCCCCGGCGGAAGCTCCTAGCGTGAAGCTGGCGCTCTCGCCCGCAGCGATTGACCGATCGGCCGGCTGCTGGTCGATGATGATCGTGGGAACATTCAGTTCCCAGGTTTCGTCATTGCTGGCGATGCCATCCGAGCCGCCGAAGAGCACCGTGAGGTGTCTGACGCTGTCGTAGGCCATTCCCTGGGCGAACCGCGCGGACGGCGATGCGGCGGGATGCGTAAGCGTCCAATCAAGTCCATCCCATTCCCAGGATTCGGCACTGGCCACAGTTGGATTGAGCGCGACGACGCCGCCGAAGAGTATGGTCTTGCCTCGACCGGAATCGAACGACATCGGGGAAAAAAAAGTGGGGGGAGGCGCCGTTGCGGCCAGTTTCTGGGACCAGTTCGTGCCGTTCCATTCCCACGTTTCGTTGCTGAAAATCAGGTTATTGACGTTGGAGATATCTACAATACCCCCGAACAAGACCGTTTCGCCTCGGACACTGTCATAGACCATACCGTGCCCAAGTCGCGATGTTGGGGCGTTCGACGGACTCTTGAGCGACCAATTCGTTCCATCCCACTCCCACGAATCGTCGAGGAGGCCGTTCGCGTCCGCGCCGCCGAAGAGTACGGTTCGACCCCGGGCGCTGTCGTAGGCCATCGCGTGGGCATTGCGCGCGGGGGGCGAAACCGCCGGGGCCTTTTCGGTCCAGTTCGTGCCGTTCCACTCCCACGTCTCGTCGCTAGTGACGGCGTTTGCTGCGCCGCCAAAGAGAACGGTGACGCCGCGGCCTGAGTCGTACACCATCGCATGGCCGGCACGGGCCGAGGGCGACATGGCCGGGGTTATTTGGGCCCAGTTGGTCCCATCCCATTCCCACGTCTCGTCGACCTCATCTCCGTTGGAAAGCTGACCGCCGAACAGGACGGTCACCTGTCGCTCGGAATCAAACGCCATCCCGACAAGTCCCCGAGCCGATGGCGTAACGGCCGGACTTTGCTGAAACCAGCTCCCATCGCACTGGGCGTGGGCGCTGATTGGTCGCCACAGAAAGGCCGATGCGACGCCCGCCACCGCCAGAAACCTCAATGAAAACCGTGTGCAACACATGACAATCCTCCAGTCCCGTGCTACTGGGCAGTAAAATTGATCGATCACCTCTGATCCGGTCCTGCCCTCTCTGGACGATCTTTCCCCCGCGACTTTCACGCGGATTCCGGTTCTAATAGGGGGTTGCCAGGTCTTTTTTGGGCAAATGTGTCCCGGCTCGCCGGGACTGCCGGGTTGGGGCGGGGAGCGGCCCATGGCGGATGACGACACAACTCTGCTGCAGCGCGCCGTAGAGGGGGACGTGGCCGCATTACGTCTACTTCTGGAACGGTTCGGCGGCGAGGTCCGACAGAGGATTGCCGGCCGCATCGATAAGCGCTGGCAGGCCCTGCTCGATGAGGACGACGTGATGCAGGTGACCTACCTCGAGGCCTTCCTGCACATCGATCAGCTTACGGCACGCGATACCCAGTCATTCCTCGCGTGGCTGACCCGCATCGCCGAAAACGCCATCCGCGATGCCATTCGGGGCTTGTCGCGGCAAAAGCGCCCCGATCCCGCCCGACGGATCGCCCCAGCCACCGTCACCGATTCCTATGTCGGACTCCTCGAATGCCTCGGCGTGACGACAACCACGCCCAGCCGCGAGGCGGTGAGTCGGGATGCGGCCGAAGTCCTCAAGGCCGCAGTCGAGCGGCTTCCTCCGGACTATCGCACGGCGGTCCACCTTTATGATCTGGAAGGGCGAACGGTCTCCGATGTGGCCGCCGCGATGAATCGCTCCGTGGGGGCTGTCCACATGCTCCGAGCCCGCGGCCACGACCGCCTTCGGCAGGACCTGGGAAGCAGCTCGCAATTTTTCACGGGATCGGCGTGAAGGACGCCGGTGGATTGTCGTCTGAAGGGTCGGAGATGTGCGCATGCCCCGCGAGACCGCTGGAGCCTCCAATCCTCTTCATGAGCCTTCGAAGGCAGACCCCGGCCGGGACGTCCGCGCATCCAATTCTGAGCGAAAGCTCGTCAGCGCCGCATGGGCCCAGTTCGAGTTGATATCGAACAGCCGGGGGATTGGGGGCTCCAGCTTTCAGAATACGGCTTCCCCGCGTACCCAACACGATCCAGCGCCTCTTCACGTCCCCGGCTACCGGGTTCTGGGCGAAGTCCATCGCGGGGGTCAGGGCGTCGTCTATCAGGCCATTCAGGAATCCACGCTGCGCAAGAAGGCCATCAAGGTTCTCAAGGAAGGCCCGTTCGCCGAGGCGTCCGAACGCTTACGTTTCGATCGTGAAATCGACTTGCTCAGCCGGCTCGATCATCCCCACATCGTCGGCATCCATGACCACGGCACCACCGCCGGTCATGCCTACTATGTGATGGACTACATCGCGGGCCAGCCCCTCGACGCCTATGTGGCCGGCGCGGATTTGTCCATTGACGAGTTATTGAGACTTTTCGCGTTGATTTGCGATGCCGTCAATGTCGCCCATCTGCGCGGCGTCATTCATCGCGATCTCAAACCCGGCAACATTCGAATCGACGAGGAGGGTCAGCCGCGCATCCTCGACTTCGGCCTGGCCAAGTGGGTCCAGGAAGCCGCGGAGCGCTCCTCCGCGCGCGGCATGACCATGACCGGGCAGTTCGTCGGCTCGCTACCCTGGGCGAGCCCGGAACAGGCGGGCGGTGATTCCGATCTGCTGGATATTCGCACGGATGTGTATTCCCTCGGAGTGATCCTTTACCAACTCGTGACGGGGCGCTTCCCCTATCCGGTTTCGGGGCGGATCGACGACGTCGTTCGTCACATCGTTCACACGAGCCCGGCTCGTCCTTCTTCAATTCGTCGCGACTTGGATCGCGACGTCGAGACGATCATCCTGAAGTGTCTTTCCAAGGAACCGGAGCAAAGGTACCAGAGCGCCGGTGAGTTGGTTCGCGACATTCGCCTCCATCTGGCGAACGAGCCCATCCTGGCGACTCCTCCGAGCACCGGCTATCGCTTGCGCAAGTTCGTTCGGCGCAATCGCGGGCTAGTGGTTGCGGGCGCGGTGGTGGCGGCGGCCCTTCTTCTGGGGAGCGGCGTGTCCATTGCGTTCGGCATTCGCGAAATCCGCGCGCGCCGGACCGCCGAAAACGCGCTCACACGAGCCGAGACGGCTGAGCAAGAAACGCAGGCACGGGCCGACGAACTCGCGAAAGTTGCGAGCTTCCAGCAGGTGCAGCTCTCGGGCATCAACGCCCAGACGATGGGTGTGAAGCTCCGGGGCGATCTGCTCGAAAAGGCGCGGGCCGCCGCCAAGGCCTCAAACCTGCCGCCGGATGAAGTCGAAGCCCGCGTCGCGGAGCTGGAAAAGCTTGTCGCCGGCAGCGACTTCACGGGTCTGGCATTGGAATCGCTGGACGAAAATTTCTTCCAGCCGGCCCTCCGCGCCATCGATGACGAATTCGCCGATCAACCGCTGGTAAGAGCGCGGCTCCTGCAGACGTCGGCTACGACCCTGCGCGATCTGGGATTGCTCGACGCGGCCACTGCGCCGCAGGAAGAAGCACTGGCGATCCGTCGCCGTGAACTGGGCGATGAACATCCGGATACGCTCGATTCAATGAAAGAGATGGGCTATCTGTTCTGGGCTCAGGGCAATTTCCCGGAGGCGGAACCGCATTTGCGCGCGGCGATGGAGAAGCGCCGCAGTGTCCTTGGTAACGATCATCCCGACACCCTCGACTCCATCGATAAGCTGGGAATCCTGCTTCGAGACCAGGGAAAGCTGCTGGAGGCTGAAGCCTATGTCCGCGAGGCGTTGGACGGGCGACGCCGCGTCCTCGGCGAGGAGCACTCCGACACGCTCGCCTCCCTCGTCAACATGGGAATGCTTCTCAAAGCACAGGGCAAGGTCGCCGAAACCGAAGCATATGACCGCGAGGCGCTGGAGAAATATCGCCGCGTCCTGGGCGACGACCATCCCCACACGATCATCGCCATCAACAACATGGCGGTCATGCTATATGGCTTGGGCAAAATGGCGGAGGCGGAAGATTATTACCGCGAGGCCCTGGAGAGGTACCGCCGTGTCCTGGGTGACGAACATCCCGACACGCTTACGGCGATCAGCAATATCGCCATGCTGCTCAAGACGGCGGGCCGCATGGAGGAGGCAGAAGTTTTTGCCCGCGAGGCCGTGGAGAAGCGCCGCCGCGTCCTCGGTGACGACCATCCACACACGCTGATGGCGATCAGCAACCTGGGCACGGTGCTCCAATCCGCGGGCAAACTGGAGGAGGCCGAAGTATCGTGCCGCGAGGCGTTGGACAAGCGCCGCCGAGTGCTGGGCGAAGAGCACCAGGACACGCTCACCTCGTTAGGCAATCTGAGCCTGCTGCAGCTGACCCGGGGAAAACTGACTGAAGCGGAAGAGTCGAGTCGCGAGGCGCTGGCGATCCGCCGCCGCACACTGGGCGACGAACACCCCTATACGGTCAATTCCATCAATACCCTGGGGGCCATACTCCGACAGCAGGGCAAGTTCGCCGAGGCCGAGGCATTTTCGCGCGAATCTCTGGAGATCCGACGGCGCCTTCTGGGCGACGAGCACCCGGACACGCTGAACTCCCTCTTTAACCTTGCCGGTTTGTTGAGAGCACAGAACAAGCTGACGGAGGCCGAGCCTTACTCGCGGGAAGCGTTGGAAAAGTGTCGACGGGTGCTGGGTGATCAACATCTGCTCACGCTCTCAGCGATCGGCAACATGAGCGGTCTTCTCCTGGCCCAGGCACGGCCTCAAGAGGCGATCGACCTGCTGGGCCCGACAGAGGCGGCGGCTCGCAGGGTTTTCACCGGCAGTAATGCCATTCGCCTGGGTCTGTTCCTCAGTATCCTCGGCCGCGCGCGCAACGCCACCGGCGAGTTCGCGGCGGCGGAGGCAAGCCTCACCGAAGCACACACCATCCTGATCGGGGCGACAGGTGCGCGGCCGCAGGATGTCGCCGAGGTGGCCACCGCGCTGGCGGCCCTCTACGATGCCTGGCATGCGGCCGAGCCGAACCAAGGCTACGACGCCAAAGCCGCCGAGTGGCGGGCGACAACTCAGCCCTCCCAATAGTACTTCCGCCACGACCATCCTTTGTCCACCCTCACGGGTCGAATACACTGACGCCGCGCCCCATGAACCGCGGGCCGCGAGGTGTGTCGCCCCATGCCGGAGACGTCAACCAAGTTCATCCACATCCGCGGCGCACGAACCCATAATCTCCGCGACGTCTCCCTCGACATCCCCCGCGACCAGCTCGTCGTCATCACCGGTCTGTCCGGCTCGGGCAAGAGCAGCCTCGCCTTCGACACGATCTACGCCGAGGGGCAGCGCAAATACGTCGAATCGCTCTCCGCCTACGCCCGGCAATTCCTCGGGCAGATGATCAAGCCCGATGTCGAGCAGATCACCGGCCTGCCGCCGACGATTGCCATCGCCCAGCAGAGCGTCCGCGCGAATCCGCGCTCGACCGTCGCGACGGCGACGGAGCTGTACGACTTCCTACGGCTCCTCTTCGCCCGCGTGGGGCAACCGACCTGCCCAAAGTGCGGAAAGGCCGTCGCGCGGCAGACGCGAGCGCAGATCGTCGAGGCGATCCTCGCCCTGCCCGGGCAAACGAAGGTCATGATCCTCGCCCCGCTCGTTCGCAATCAAAAAGGCGAGCACAAGGCCGTGCTCAGCCGCATTCAGCGCGAGGGGTTCGTTCGCGTCCGCATCGACGGTGAGCTTTTTGAGGCCAAGGAAGCCCCAAAGCTCGATCCCGCCAAGACGCACCGCATCGACGCCGTCGTCGACCGCATCATCGTCAAGTCCGACGTCCGCTCGCGCGTCGCCGAGTCGGTCGAGACGAGCCTGAAGGTCGCAGACGGTCTCGTCGTCGTCGCCTCGGCCGCGCCCAACGATCCCGATCGCTGGCGCGACGAGACCTACAGCGAGCGCTTCGCCTGCACGGAATGCGACGTCCGCCTCCCGCCCCTGGAGCCGCGGCTCTTCTCGTTCAACTCACCGCACGGCGCCTGCCCGGAGTGCGACGGTCTGGGCATCGTCCTTGAGTTTGACCCCGCGGCCGTCGTGCCCGACCCGGGCATTCCTCTCGAAGCTGGCGCGATCGCGCCGTGGGGGCGAAGCGGCAAAGGTCTCACGCCGATACACGCGAAGCTGCTCAAACAGTTCTGCGAGGCCTTCAAAGTCCCGCCCGGCGCGCCATACTCCGCGCTCTCCGCGCCTCTGCGGGAGATTCTGCTTTGGGGCACGAAGTCCGGCGACGAACAGAAGCACGGCCATCACTTCGAGGGCGTCATTCCCAACCTCAAGCGCCGCTGGGCTGCCGCCGACAGCGATGCCCTCAAGACCCGCCTGCACGAATTCATGTCGCAGCGCCCGTGCCCGTCGTGCAAGGGCGCCCGCCTTCGCCCCGAAGCGCTGGCCGTGCGGATCGACGGCCGCAACATCGACGAGATCGCCGCGCTCTCCATCGACGCCGCGGCCGGTGTCTTTTCCTCCATGCAGTTCACCGGCGCGGACGTAACCATCGCCGCACCCATCATCCGCGAAATCCGCCAGCGCCTCCAGTTCATGATCGATGTCGGCATCGGCTACCTCACCCTCTCCCGCTCCGCCGCCACCCTCTCCGGCGGCGAGGCCCAGCGCATCCGCCTCGCCACGCAGGTCGGCAGCGGTCTCGTCGGCGTCTGCTACGTCCTCGACGAGCCGACCATCGGCCTGCACCAGCGCGACAACGCCCGGCTGATCCGCACGCTGCGGCAACTGACCGACCTGGGCAACACCGTCCTCGTCGTCGAGCACGACGTCGAGGCGATCGCCGCCGCCGACTGGATCGTCGACGTCGGCCCCGGTGCGGGAGCACATGGCGGCCGCATCCTCGTCAACGGCCCGCGCGCCGAACTGCTCGCCTCCAAGGAGTCGATCACCGCCCAATACGTCCGCGGGCAGCTCGCCATCGCCATGCCCTCGGAGCGCCGCCCCGTCTCCGCCAAGAAAGCCATCGAGATCAAGGGCGCGGCGGAGAACAACCTCAAGTCCATCGACGTCCGCTTCCCCCTCGGCGTCTTCTGCTGCGTCACGGGCGTATCCGGCTCGGGCAAGTCCTCGCTCGTAAGTCAGGTCCTCCTGCCGGCGCTCCGGCGCAAACTCTCCGACAGCCGCGAGCCCGTCGGCGCGCACCGGCAGATCCTCGGCATCAGCCACATCGACAAGGTCATCGAGATCGACCAGTCGCCCATCGGCCGCAGCCCGCGCTCCAACCCCGCGACCTACACCGGCGTCTTCGATCTCGTGCGGCAGCTCTTCGCCAAGACCCGCGAGGCCAAGGTCCGCGGCTACGTGGCCCAGCGCTTCAGCTTCAATGTGAGGGGCGGCCGCTGCGAGGCCTGCCAGGGCCAGGGCACGCGGCGGATCGAGATGCACTTCCTGCCCGACATCTTCGTCCCCTGCGCCGAGTGCAAGGGCTCGCGCTACAGCCCGGAGACGCTGGAGATCAAGTACCGCGGCAAGTCCATCGCCGACATCCTCGAGATGCGCGTCGAGGAGGCCCTCGCCTTCTTCGAGCCCTTCGCCAACATCATGCAGCTCCTCACGGCCCTCTCCGACGTCGGCCTCGCCTATATCGCCCTCGGTCAGGCCGCCAGCACCCTGTCGGGCGGCGAGGCCCAGCGCGTCAAGCTCGCCGCCGAACTCGGCAAGACCGCCGTCGGTCACACCCTCTACATCCTCGACGAGCCGACGACCGGCCTGCACTTCGCGGATATCCACAAACTCGTGGACGTGCTCAACCGCCTGGTGGCCGCCGGTCACAGCCTCGTGGTCATCGAGCACAACCTGGACGTGATCAAACAGGCCGACTGGATCATCGACCTCGGCCCCGAAGGCGGCGACGCCGGCGGCCGCATCGTCGCCGAAGGCCCGCCGGAGGAGATCGCGGCGAATGAGCGGAGCTATACGGGGCAGTATCTAAAAATGGTCCTGAACCGATCAGCGTGATAATCGTATGACTATTACGGCGACACGGTGTAGAATGAAATAGTCTCTTGGAGCATCATCGTGCGTACGCGGATGCGGGCTCGGCATCGAATCATTGCTATCGCATTGATCGCATTGGCCGTGGGGCTGCCCGGATGGATCATATTCCAAGCACTCGCAGCCGAACAACCCGTTGAGAACAAGCAGGAATTGGAAGGGCCCAATCCTCTGGCCTTGTTCGCCGAATTGCTGCGCGGTGCAACAAATAGCTATCGTTTTCTCGACTTCGAATGGGACCCGCACGATTGTGATGGATACCTTCCTGAATACGGTGCGCAGCTGAATGAAATGAGAACGCTCGGCCCGGGAGGGTTCCACGATTGTTCCCAATTGGCGAGGATGTGGTTGTACCAGATGGCGGTTGAAGTCCCGCTGCGTGTCGACCCCAATTCTAGGATCCAGCCCCCCGATTACGTCTTGGTCGATGTGCTGACGTATGACCCCGCCGGTCAGGTCGTGGATTCCTTACGGAACCTCGTCTTCCAGCGTGCCGACGGCCCGAGGAACTCCCGCGACATCTGGTATCGCAGCGACGTGCGCCGACCCCTGGTGATAACACATGGGTTTGATGCCCGTAGGGATTGCCCCGATGTCATGACGATACGTCTTGTAGAAGGGGGAGATTTTGATGTCGTCATCAGCGATTCACGTCCCAAGACCCCGTTAAAGGAACTATTGCGCCCGACGACGAACACGCCAGCGCGCGCGCCAACCAGTATATTCGGCGATCTGTCATGCCGATTAACCCATGAAACAGCCCGTGAAATTTGGGATTCCTTGGACATGCTCAGACGGCTACCGCCCGGAGCATTCGAGCGCCTCGCCCCAGAGATCATCAACCTCATGGGCACCGCCCGGCCCGGCCTTCTGCGACTCAAAGCAACGGAAGTCCTGTGTGAAAAAGGAAACGATCGCGTCGCCGAGCTTGTCGCGTCTGACATGAACGAGTGCGTGGAACGAAGTTCCAAGACTTCGGGAGCATATCCCGCCCCTAGTAGTTATTACCATGACGTACATCGTGTCCAGATGTTTGTCGCGTCGGACCTTTCGCTGTGGAATCCGGCGTTTCGTTCGTCTCCTGCGATACGATCATTCCTGATTCGATTGGCGACGTGGCCTGATTCGACCATCCATTACACCGAGGCGGCGACGGCCATTGAAACCCTTCTCGAATTACTGCCGTCGGATGGGGCCCGGCGGGAAATGTTAATGGATGTCATCAAACGCGGCGGCATGGGCGGCAGAACTGCGGCGTATCGAATAGTTCCCCTGATAGACAAAACCACATTGGCGTCGCTCAGGGAAATCATCGCTCGAAGTGAGCGGACCTGGTATGTGGTCGAAATCCTCGCCGACGCGGGCGATGTGGAGACCCTGCCGATTCTCCAACGGATGCGAGAAAAAACGGTTTATCCCGGCGATCGCTGCCTGATTGGATCGTTAGACGAGGCGATCCAAAAGATCGAGTTGCAAAACCCGCCCGCCAACCTTATTGAGTATTTGAAACAGGACGTGGACGTCGCCCGCCAATGGCTGTGGGCATTGCGACGGGCTGTCGCGTTGAAATTGGACAAAGAAATACTGCGCGCGGCAATCTTGGAATCCGCCAAGGTCTCCCGCCCAGAGTTAATGGTTTACTATCGTAAATTCGCGTTGGAAAACGGCGTGTCGCGACCTGGCGACCTCGCTAATGCGGGTCCGGATTATTCTCACTTGCTGGGAGGCGGCTGTGGTGAGGGCCCCATCCGGCGCAAAGGCCGCGTCGTATTTCCAGGTTCCGTTGGGATGAAAACGTCGTGGTCGGCCGGCGACGACGACATCAAGGCCTTCTCTGAGTGGTTCGAGTCTCAGCAGTTTGAGGATATGCCGAAGGATCGCGCCGATTCGCTCCTCCGCGAAGGGCTTTGCAAACACCATCTTTTCCCCATGCGATTTTGCAATTAAGCCAGGTCTCCTGCCTGAGGAACTTCAAACCTTCACTTGACTTTCTTTTCCAATGCGCTATTGTATTAGGTTGTTGTTAGGTACCATGTGCTGCGGGAGAATATCCCCGTACGCAAGGGAACTCCGCGCCCGCATCGAGGTACGAGACCATGTCGCCAACAAAGTGCAAATCCCGTCCGTTTTCTCGCTCAATTCCGCTCAATTTCGGCCCCCCCTCCCCCCCGGTCACCTGCTCTCCTGTTCACCTCCTCCATCTGTCCCCATCTGCGCCATTGGTGGACCCGTTCCGCCTGGTTCCGCCTTGTTCCACCAACAAAAAAAACTCTGCGCCTCCGCGCCTCTGCGTGCGTCATGGCTGGATCACGTTCCGGCTCATTCAGCCTCCTTCAGGCTCATTCACCCACGGGGGGGGACCATGCTGAACGTCCTCCCATTCCGCAGACCAAACTCTCCCGTCCCACCAAATCCCAGCCAGTGGCGCTTCCAGAAAAAAGGAAAAAATATCTCTGCGCCTCTGTGTCTCTGTGGTTCCCGTCGTTTGCCCGAAGTCCACCGCCGGAGTAAAACCTGCCCATGGCCAAGCGTATCTGCGTCGTCGGGGCGGGTCGATGGGGCCGAAACCACGTCAAGACGCTCCATGATTTCGGCCATCTCGGCGCCGTCGTGGACTGCGACAGGAAGGCCCTGGCCACGCTTGGCCAGGGCTACCCCGGCATCCCGACCTTCGGCGAAGTTGCGGACGCCCTCGCCGCCGGGTTCGACGCCTTCACCGTCGCCACGCCCGCCGAGACGCACTTCGATATCGCCCGCCAGATCCTCACCGCCGGCAAGCCCGTCCTCGTCGAAAAGCCGCTGGCCCTCACCTCCGCCGAAGCGAAGGCCCTCAAGGCCCTCGCGGACAAAAAGGGCGTCCCCCTCATGGTCGGTCACGTCCTGCTCTTCCATCCCGCGATCCGCAGGATCAAGGAACTGCTCGCCGCGGGCAAGATCGGCCGCCTGCAATACCTCTACAGCAACCGCCTCAACTTCGGCATCATCCGCCAGCAGGAAAACATCCTCTGGAGCTTCGCCCCGCACGACATCTCGATCTTCCAATACCTGATCGGTGCGCGGCCCATCGACATCGGCACGCACGGGGCGATGTTCCTCGACCGGCCGCTGCACGACTCGACGCTCACGGTTCTCAAGTACCCCGGCGGCGTGACCGGTCACATCTTCGTGAGCTGGCTGCACCCGTTCAAGGAGCACCGGCTCGTGATCATCGGCGACAAGGGCATGCTCACGTTTGTGGACTCGGCGTCCGGCGGCGGTCTGCACTATTATGGATACCCGGCCGACATCGATTGGATGGCCGGTGCGCCGGTCAAGCCGAAAGGTCCGCCCGAGTCGATCGCGTACGACGCCACGCCGCCGCTGACCGCGGAGATGGCCTACTTTGTCGAGCGGCTCGATAAGGGCCCGCCGGAGATCGCCGACGCGGCCAGCGCGATCGAGGTGCTGGAGATCCTGGAGCAGGCGACGCAGAGTCTCGTGGAGACCGACCGGAGAGGGCAGCACGTGGGCAAGGACTATTTCGTACACGCGTCCAGCTACGTCGACGACGGCGCGGAGATCGGCGCCGGCACGAAGATCTGGCACTTTTCGCACGTGCAGACCGGCGCGCGGATCGGAAAGAACTGCTCCATCGGCCAGAACGTCAACATCGCCCCGAACGTCCGCATCGGCGACCACGTCAAGATTCAGAACAACGTCTCGGTCTATGAAGGCGTGGAGCTGGAGGACCATGTCTTCTGCGGCCCGTCGATGGTCTTCACGAACATCACTGACCCGCGCTCGAAGTACCCCCAGCGGGGCGCGGAGCATTATCACAAGACGCTCGTCCGCCAGGGGGCGACAATCGGCGCCAACGCGACAATCCTCTGCGGTCACACGCTGGGCCGGCATTGTTTCATCGGCGCCGGCGCGGTCGTGACCGGCGACGTGCCGGATTACGCGCTGATGCTCGGCGTCCCGGCGAAACAGGCGGGCTGGGTCTGCGAATGCGGCGAGCGGTTGCCGGAAATCACGACCAACGCCGCATGTTCGCGGTGCAAGCGGCAGTATGTCCTGGCCAATGGCGTGTTATCGTGTGGCACCGGCTAATAGCCGGTGCGCCGCAAATGCCCCAACGGGGCTATATCCATTAGCCCAGGGTTGTCCCGGCGCGCCGGGGCTACCTTGGGTTTGCGATGCGAAGACGGTCTCAACCCCAACGGGGTTGTGGCGCAACCCCGATGGGGTTGGGTTGCATGCGCGTGTCGGCGACCCAGGGTAAGTCGCTGGTGCGACCAACCCCGGGCTAACGGATGTAACGCCTTCGGCGTAAAGAGGCGGCGATCACTTCGGTTGTCCAAGCGCCGCCAACCGCACTTTCGCGTTCGCGTGGCCCGGCTCGATCCGCAGGACCTCGCGATACTCCGCCGCCGCTTCGGCGCGCTTGCCCTGCAACTCCAGAACATACGCCAGCGCGTAGCGCGTGTCGGCGTCGTTTGGCGCATAGCGCAGCGCGGTTCGATGCGCTTCCTCCGCCTCCGCCAGCCGGCCCAGATCGCGCAGGGCGATCCCCATGTTGTTCTGCGACGGGACCAGTTGCGGCGACGCGGCCAGCCCCAGCCGGTAGTGCTCCACCGCGTCGCCCAGGCGGCCGAGCTTGTGCAGGACCATGCCGAGGTTCAGGTGGACATGAGTAAGGACGGGAGCGTGATCCAGCGCGGACTGCAATGCGGCGGCGGCCTCCTCCAGCCGACCGGCCTTGGCCAGTGCGTTACCGAGGTTGTTCTCGACCAGCGCCCAATTCGGCACGATCCGCAGCGCGGCCTGAAAGGAAGCGATGGCCTTGTCCGTCTGATCGGCGTCCATCTGTGCATTGCCCAGATGATCCCACGCCCGGGCGTTACCCGGTCGCTGCGCGACGACGTCGGTCCAAAGGCCGATCTCGCTTTGGTAGAGGGTGTTGCGTTGATAAGTAAGTAGTCCGAACAGTAGCGCCGCACCGCCAAGCAGCACGGCGTGCAGCGGCGTTGAGCGCGAATCGGCCGAGCCGAGGAGTCGGTGCAGGACGAAGACGATCAGGGCAATGACCGCCGCGAGCGGCAGGTACAGGCGATGCTCGACGGCGAGGTCCTTGATGGGCACGAAGCTTGATGTGGGTGCGAGGATCAGGAAGAACGCCGCGCCGAGGAAGCCGATTGGGCGGCCTCGCCACACGGCCCAGGCCGATGCCACGACCGCCGCGAGGATCGCCAGACCGGCCGAGATCGTCCGGGAGGAGAGCGTGGCCGGCGGCCAGTCGTAGTCAAAGCAGAGCGGGTGCGGCCAGACGACGAGCCTCAGGTAATGGAGAATGACTTCGGGCTGCGTGCGGAGGTATTGCCAGGGCGTGACGCCTTCAAACCCGAAGCCGACGGTCGCGGCGTTCGCCGATTCCGCTCCCGTCAGTCCCGCCGCCGCCCCGCCGCGAAGCAGAATCGCGCCAGTCAGAAAGAGGCCGGCGTAGAGCGGCCAGCGGCGGCGCAGCACGTCCTTCCACGATTCGGCGAGGAAGATGCGATCGTAGAGCAGGACGACAAGCGGTGCGGTCGCCATGACTTCCTTGCACCCCATCCCCGCGGCGCAGGCGGCGATGGCGGCGGCGTACCAGAGCGGCGCGCGGGCCGAGCGAGCGCCGCGCATGACGCAGTAGAGGGTGAGGAGGAAAAAGAGGGCCATCGTCGATTCGGCGCGCTGGATAATGTAGGTGACGGCCTGCGTCGTCAGGGGATGCACGACCCAGAGCAGGGCAACGGTGAACGCCAAGGATGAGGCTTGAGACTTGAGGCCTGAGGCTTGAGCAGGACTTGGCGCGCGGAGCGCGAGCGTTCCGCGGATCAGTCCGTACAGCGTCAGCGCGGCCAGGAAGTGGATGGCGAGGTTGAAGATGTGAAACCCAAACGGTTCGATGCCGCCCAGCGCGTAGTTGATGGCTAGCGAGAGTCGTACGACCGGCCGATCCGGATCGGACAGATGCCGCGTGATGGGCCAGAGTTGTTTAATTTCGGGGTTGGCGACGATGTGCAGGTCGTCGTCGAGCAGATAGACGCCGCGAAAGCTGGGCCAATAGGCAATGAGTCCGGCCAGCACTATGATGGCGTAGTGCCAGTAGGGGGGCACCATGTAAGAGGCTTGAGACTTGAGGCTTGAGGCTTGGGGAAGAGAAGCGGCCGAGCGGCGGGGCATCCCGTTACTATAACCCGAGTAATGCCGCGGCGAATGGCTGGGCGTCGAGACCGTCGGGCGTGCCGCTACCGTCCAGGTCGGCGCGACTGATGCGGCCGGTGTCCGTTTCCTGTTCGAGCAAAACGGCGACGAAGAGGTCGAGGTCGACGAAGTCCACGTCGCCGTCGGCGTCGATGTCGCCGGGCGGAGGTTTGATGAGATCAAACGTATCCGTGATCGCACCATCGTAGCGCAGGTTTTGCAACGAGAGATGGTTTCCGTCGATGGTCAACAGGCACGAGCCGAATGCCAGCTCGTCGAAATACATGAGGACGTGTCCTCCCGTGCCGCCAAGGCTCGCCCCGCCGTGGCCCGCCACGACATAGACCGCGCCCTCGTGCGCGGCGAGTCCGTAGGGCTTGAGATAGGCCCCGTCGCCGGTGAGCCGGCCATCTCCGGCGTCGACGATATGTCCCGCCGCGGTCGTCGGGGTGTCGTAGGCTCCGTCTACGAGGTAGGAGCGTTCGTAGATGTGCGAGTGACCGGCGAGGACGAGATCGACGCCGCCCGCTTCGAGGATCGGCAGGACGTTTTCGCGCATCTCGACCAATCGGCCACTGGAATCGAACGGGTCATCGGAATCGTGCGAGCCTTTGCTGTAGGGCGGATGATGCCAGAAGGCGATGATCCAGTGCTGGTCCGTTGCCGCGAGGTCGGCGGCGAGCCAGGTCAGCATGGCCGAGCCCGGCGTGCGCGGCGTGTCGTGGGAGTCGAGGCAGATGAAGTGCGCATTGGCATAGTTGAAGGAGTAGTACGCCTCGGTGCCCGACGCGAGCCCGCCCGCCTCGGCGGCGGCGGGCAGGACGTAGCCCTCGTAATACGGGCCGGACTGAGTTTGCGAGTCGGAGGATGCGCCCTCGTGATTGCCGAGCGTCGGCCAGCAGACGGTGTGGCGAAGGATCGCCTCGTAGGGTGCGTAGAAATTGTCGGTGAATTCCTGATCGGTCCCGCTGTTGTAGGCGATGTCGCCGACGTGGACGTAAAGGTCCGGCGGCGTCGCACCGGTCGCGGCAAGCATCGCATCCCGCACCGCCGCCTGATTGGCGTCGCCCGTGCCGGAATCGCCGACGATCCAGACCTTGAACGCGGTGGGCTGGCCCGCGCTCGGCGATGTGACGAAATAGTGATCCGCGTCTCCGCCGACGAGCACCTCGGCAGTTGAGCCGACGTCGTAATAGTAGGTCGTCGCCGGCGACAGGTCGTTGATCGTCACGATGTGGTCCGTCACGCTGGCCCCGCTCGACGCCGTCTGATCGAGCATCGCCGGGTTTGAGCCGTAATGCACGATGCTGTCGCTGGCGATGTTGGTCCGCCAGCAGATCGTCATGGACGTGGGTGTGCCCCTTTGGAGATACGGTTGTCGCACCAGCGCGAGCGGAGGAGGCGTGCCGTACGAGATGCTGAGCTTGGGCCGAAGGAGAGGATTGACCGCGTATTCGCTGGATCGAAACTCGACGCCACCATTGCCCGTCGGGAGGATGATCCACCCGCGATTGGCCGCGGGATCGGCCGACCAGGTCGCGAGGCTGCTGGTGACGGTAATGTTTTGCGTCGTAATCGATCCGCCGACAGTAGCCACGCTGGCGCCGTAGTCGCCGGCCTGCACGCCGGGGCTTGGCCCGAAGGTGTTCCATGTTGTCGATTCACTCCAGTCGATGGCCGCCTCGCGAACTGTGCCGGCATCTCCTGAGTTGAAGACGACGAGGGAGAGCGTCGCGGAGAAGATTTGCGAGCCCGGCGGGACCTGTCCGGCACCATTGCCGAAGATGTTCTCGAAGCGGATCAGCGCGACGTTGTCCTGTCCTGTGCCGACGGGGTCGTCGCTGTCCCACTCGCAGCGGTCGAGCGCGCCATTGTTCGAAGCCGGCGCGGCTTGTTGGAGGAACGTGTCGGCCGTACCGGTGTAGCCGTTGACGCCTTCCTGATACGTGACGTTGACGGCGGAGGCCGTTGACGCAATGACAAATAGAAAAAGAACGGGCCATGCCCGCTGTCGGTTAGTTCCTGGCATTCGGCACGCTCGTGTGTGTTGGTCCTTGAATTGTCGTCAACAACTCCGCCGCCTCTACGAGCCCGGGAGCCTTGCGCAGGGCGGCCCGCAGATCCGTGGCCGCTTTTTCGGGCTGGCCCAGGGCGACAAAAACCCTGGCCCGCGTCAAGAGGCGCAGCGCGGTCGGACGCCGCGCGACCGCCCGGTCTGCCTCGGCCAGTGCCGCTTTTCGATCGCATGCGGCTTGCACAGAATTGCCGGCGGCTGCTTGGACGTCCGCCCGCCTCAGGTACCACTCGGTCTTGACGTCGGCCTGCGCGATCGCTTCGTCAATGAGCTGCGTCGCGGATTCGAAGTGCCCTTGGGTCGTCTCCAATCGAAGCAATTCCAACCGGATCGCCACAGCCCCGGTGCAGCGTGCCAGTCCTTCGCGAAGCCCTGCGGCGGTGTCGTTGAGCAGGCCCTGCGTTTCCTGCAAGCGTCCCCGGCGGAGGTACCACTCTACGTCGGCCGCGAGGGCCAGGGCTGCCGTGTAGTCGCGAGTGGCTTCGTTCGGACGACCGCCGCGCTCGCGCAGCGCGGCGCGCCGGGCATAGGCGCTCGCTTTGGGATTTGGCCCACGAAGATGCTTCGTGAGTTCGGTTTCCGCTTCGGAATCGCGGCCCAATTCGGCCAGGGCCAGTCCGCGCTCCAACGCAATCATTGAAACATCGCCGCCCACGCGCTCCGCGCGGTCCAGATCGTCCAGCGCGCGGGCCGCCTGACCGTCGTACCGGTAGGCGCGGGCCCGATCCATTAGAAGGTCTACTCGACCCGGCTCTTTCGCAAGGAGTTTCGTTAATCGCTCGATGTCGTGGTGGGGCCCGGGATGGGCGCGCGCTTCGGCGCTCAAGGCCGCCACACTGGCAAAGGCAAGAATCGCAATCGCGCGGTACACGCCCCAACGCCCTCCAAGGTCGCTAGATTATACCATACCTTGGCAGCCGTCTGCGCGGGACTGCATATCGGGAATGTGTGTAAACGCATAGGCGCAAGGCCGGCACGAAGCTACCATCGACGGGATGCGAGATTCCTGGTCGGCGAACGGAACGGGGGTCGTTGCCGCCATCGATCCGCCGTTGCTCCGTGAACCCATCGCCATCCTTGCGGTGCTGGTCGCCACGCTCGCCGCGATTGTGTGGGCACAGGATCATGCCCGCCTGCGCCGCCTGTTTAAGGTCGTCCCCGCCATTGCTTTCTGCTACTTCGTTCCCACACTCTTTTCGACGCTCGGCATCATCCCCAATCATTCCGAACTATATCGCTGGATCAAGGACTTTATTCTGCCGGCGAGCCTCGTGTTGCTCACCCTTTCACTCGACGTGCCCGCGATCTTCCGACTTGGACCCAGGGCCCTGATCATGTTTCTTGCGGCGACCGTGGGCGTCGTGCTGGGCGGGCCAATCGCGCTGGCGCTTTGGAAGGGCGTACTTCCCGCTGACGCCTGGCTGGCGATGTCCTATCTTGCGGGCACCTGGGTTGGGGGGTCGGCCAATGGCCTGGCCGTAAGCCGCGCGGTGCATGCCGAGGCGCTCATCGGCCCCATGGTCATTGTGGATATCGCCGTCGGGTACACCTGGATGGGCCTGTTGTTGTACCTTGCGGGTCGCAGCGAGCGCGTGGATCGGTGGTTTCGGGCCGATCGGTCGGCAATCGATGACTTGCAACGGTCGATGGAGGCCTTTCACGCGCGTGTCATGCGCAACGCGAAGGTGGGAGATTGGCTGGCCGTCCTGGCCGTTGCGTTTGGCGCGACGGCGGTCGCCCATGGCGTCGGTCAATGGCTGGCGGCGGGGCCGTTCGCTGCTCTTCGCGACTATGCGGATGCCTTTGTATGGAAGATGCTCATCGTGACGGGCATCGGGATGATTCTGTCGTTCACGCGGGTGCGGACACTGGAGGGCGTGGGCGCATCATCGATGGGCAATTTGATGTTGTATCTTCTCATTGCGTGCATCGGGGCGGGGGCGGACTTTGCGCACCTGCGCGACGCGGGCTGGTACCTCGCCGTCGGCATTACGTGGATGGCGATCCATGCGGCGGTGCTCATTGTCGTCGGTCGGCTGGTCCGCGCGCCGTTTTTCTATTTCGCGATGGGCTCGCAGGCAAACATCGGCGGCGCAGCCTCAGCCCCGGTCGTTGCGGCGGCGTTCAGCCCGGTGCTGGCCCCGGTGGGGGTGTTGCTGGCGATTGCGGGGTATGCCCTGGGGACTATCGGCGGGTATCTTTGCGTGCAGTTGTGTCGACTGGTGGCGGGGGGCTGACAGTAGACTCCCGACTACAACTTGAAAAGCTCCGACACGCTCGTTTGGTTGTGAATGTTCCGGATCGCCTTCGCGAACAGTGGCGCGGCGGAAACGACCTTCACCTTTTTGGGCAGCGGCTCGAAGCGATACTCCAGACTGTCGGTAATGACCAGTTCCTTGATGGGGCTGGCGTCGAGTTTGGCCGCTGTTCCCTTGCCGAGTACGCCGTGGGCCACGGCGGCGTAGATGTCCTTGGCCTTCTCCTGCTTGAGTCGCTGGGCCGTGGCGATGAGCGTCCCGCCGGTGATCGTGAAATCATCGACGATCAGCGCGTTTTTGCCCGCGACGTGGCCGATCAGGCGCTTGACGACCGCCCGCTCCTTGTGGTCCACACGAGTCTTTTCGGCGATGACTGTCTTGGCCCCCATCGCGGAGGCGTAGGCGTTGGCCATTCCGGCGGCGCCGACGTCCGGGGCCACGACGACCCAGTCGTTCTTCATCCGCCCCTTGAAATGCTTTTGGATCACGGGCAGTGCGTAGAGATGGTCGACCGGCACGCGGAAGAAGCCCTGGATCTGCGGGGCGTGCAAGTCCATCGTAACGATGCGATCGACCCCTGCGGCTTCCAGGCAATCGGCGCAGACCCGCGCGCGGATCGACACGCGCGGCTCGTCCTTCTTGTCGCCTTTGCCATATCCAAAGAACGGGATGACGGCCGTCACGCTTCGCGCCGACGCCCGTTTGAAGGCGTCGATGAAAAAGAGGAGTTCCATGAAATTGTCGTTGACCGGGTAGCTGATCGATTGGACAAAGAAAACGTCCTTGCCGCGGACGTTGTCACCGACCCGCACAAAAGTATTGCCCTCGGAGAATCTCTGAGTGAAGCACTTGCCCGGCCGGACATGAAGTTGCTTGCAAACGGCGGCGGTGAAATTGACGCTTGCCGAACCCGCGAAAATCAATAGCTCGCCGCGTTTGGGCATACCCGCACCCTTGGAGAGTCATCCCCAAGGGCCATCTTAGCGGGGCGGCCGCGCCGCAACCAATCGGGCCTTCGCCGCATTTCCGGACCCGCCTTTTCGTGCATCGGGGCGTCGAATCCGTCGTGTTTTCGTGCTATAACCATGTCGTTGGGAATCGCGCCATTAGATAAGCCACAGGTGAACTGCCTATGTTGATCCCTTACGAACCGGAGACCTACGTCGATTTCAACGAACCCGGCCCGCGGCAGAAGATGCTCGACGCCCTCAAGCTGGTCGAATCCCAATTAGGACGTGGGTATCCCCTGCGGATCGGCGGAAAAAAAATCGAGACGACCGGCAAGATCGAGTCGTTGAATCCGGCGAGGTGCGAGCAGATTGTCGGCACGACCGCGAAGGCGACGCAGGAACATGCGCTCGCGGCCATTGCCGCGGCGGATGAGGCGTTCAAGAGCTGGTCGCGGGTCCCGCCGGATATTCGCGCGCGGTACCTGCTTAAGGCGGCCGCCATCATTCGCCGCCGGGTGTACGAATTCTCGGCCTGGATGGTCTATGAAGTCTCGAAGTCGTGGATCGAGGCGTACGCGGACGCGACCGAGTGCATTGATTTTCTCGAATTCTACGCCCGCGAGATGATGCGGCTGGGCGGCTCACAACCTGTAGTTCCGCAGGTGGGGGAGGAGAACGAGGTCCGCTTCATCCCCCTCGGCGTGGGCGTCGTAATCCCGCCTTGGAACTTCCCCTTTGCCATCATGGCGGGCATGACGACGGCGGCGATCGTCGCGGGAAATACGGTCGTGCTCAAACCCGCCAGCACGTCGCCGATTATCGCCGCGAAGTTCGTCGAGGTGATGGAGGAGGTCATGCTGCCGCCGGGCGTGCTGAATTTCTGCCCCGGCCCCGGGGGTCAAGTCGGCGATACATTGGTCGATCATCCGCGGACGCGCTTCATCGCGTTCACCGGCTCGCGCGACGTGGGCCTGCGGATCTTCGAGCGCGCGTCTAAGGTTCATCCCGGCCAGATCTGGCTGAAGCGCACGACGCTGGAGATGGGCGGCAAGGACTGCATCGTCGTGACGGAGTCGGCGGACATTGATGCCGCGGCCGAGGGCGTGGTCGCGGCGGCCTTCGGCTTCCAGGGTCAAAAATGTTCGGCCTGCAGCCGCCTCGTGGTGGATGAAAAAGTCCACGACGTCCTGGTGGAGAAAGTCGTCGAGCGGACGAAGCGTCTCACGATCGGCAACCCGACCGGCCCCGAAAACTATTTCATGGGGGCGGTCATCGATACCTCGGCCTTCGACAAGATCAACGGATACATCGACGTCGGCAAGAAGGAAGGCCAATTGGCGCTCGGCGGGACCAAGGTACCAACCGGCGGTTATTTCATCCCGCCCACGATTTACACCGGCATTGCGCGCGACGCGCGAATTGCCCAGGAGGAGATCTTCGGTCCTGTCCTCGCAGTCATCAAAGGCCGCGGGCTCGATGATTTACTGGCCATCGCGAACGGGACGGAATACGGCCTGACGGGCGGGTTCTACAGCCGCGATCGCATGGAACTGGAACGGGCCCGCCACGAGTTTCACGTCGGCAATCTGTACATGAATCGCAAATGCACGGGCGCGCTGGTGGACGTGCAGCCGTTCGGCGGCTTCAACATGTCCGGTACCGACAGCAAGGCCGGCGGCCGGGACTATCTGTTGCACTTTCTGCAGGGAAAGAGCATTACCGAGCGATTATGAGCGGCGACTCGAAGGGGGACCGAATGCGCGTTCGGCGCTGACTAGAAAATCCGCGGCCCGTTTGACAGGGCGTAATTGCGGCATTCCTCGTCGCTCATGGCCGGCAGGCCCAGCTCGCTCAGCTCGCGATCGATCCAGGCCCGCATGGACACATTGGTCTTCTGTTCCGCGTAACTGATCTTTGCCCGAGTGATAATCTCATGTCGGGACTTTTCTTCCATAACCTTCATCCTTGGAATCCTCCTGGACCCGGTATCCTGCGCGAGGAAGCGGCGGCGCGCCGCTTGCGCGGTTGCGATCCCTGCTCGACCATCCTGGGTCAGACTGTTCCTCACGCTCCGTCGTCAGTCTGCAATCACGCTGCGAAAAATGTGTAGCCGAGCCCCAGTCACATTAATGGTTGATCAGGACCTCTCGGCGGGCCCTTCTACGACCAAGTATTACTCGTTTAATCGGTAAATGCAAGCGGATTTTGCCAGTGCGGGCCATTTCTACCGATTTGGCGACGATTGGCGGACTCCCCGAAGTCCCTATGCTTAAAAAAGTTATCACTCAAAACGCCAGCATTGCGGCTCGTGTGGCGGTGCGATCTTTCCGACCCCCATTAGGTAACATTTCGTCGTCTCCGGACCCATGAACCGAAAGGTCTCGTTGAAGAGCGGGAAGAGGGCCTTTTGTGCGCGAGGGTCGGTGGCGGGCAAAGCATCAAACCACCGCCGATACGAACCATGCTCTTCGGCGATCTTGAGAAACACCCGCGCGTTGGCCACGATGGCTTTGATTTTTAGCCGGTTGCGGATAATCGACGCGTCGCGGCAGAGGCGCTCCACGTCTCGGGCCTTGAAAGATGCCACGCGACCCACGTCAAACCGTTCGAAGAGGCGCCGAAACGCGGGCCGCTTGGTCAGTACGATCTTCCATGAGAGGCCGCACTGGAAGACTTCCAACGCCATTCGCTCCAGATGGCCGGCATCGGTGCGGATGGGGCGACCCCATTCTTCGTCGTGGTAGGCAGCGAGGAGGGGATCCCGTGCGGCCCAATCGCATCGCCCTCGGTTATCCAACGGCGGCACCGCCTTTTTTAATATCAGCTTACGTGCCATGGGGATCGCTCCTGGGGGTGCCTGTCCGCCTCGAATCGCATAGAATACTGGAAAACGCACTCTCCCCCAACCATTGGAGCCGGCCCTTTGACCTCGCGACTCTACCTCGATAACGCCGCCACGAGCTTTCCCAAGCCGCCGGAGGTCTTCGAGGCCATGCGGCGTTATGCCGAGGAACTGGGCGCGTCGGCCGGCCGCGGGGCGTATCGGGAGGCACTGGCGAGCGGGGAACTCGTCGCCGATTGCCGCCGGCGCCTGGCGACGCTGATCAACGCGCCGGCGACCGATCATGTCGTGTTCACCCACAATTGCTCCACCGCGCTCAATCAGGCGATCAAAGGCTATTTGCGGAAGGGCGATCACGTCGTCACTTCGCGGATGGAGCATAACTCCGTATTGCGTCCGCTTCAGGCGTTGTCGGACGAGGGTCTCCTCGAAGTCACTCATGCACCGGCGGACTGCGAGACAGGGCGAGTGGATGCCGCAGACCTGCTCGCCGCAATTCGGCCGCGAACCAAATTGATCGTCCTCGCGCACGCGAGTAATGTGACCGGCACATTGCAGCCGATCGAAGCTGTCGGCGCGGAGGCCCAGCGGCGCGGGATTCCGTTTCTGGTCGACGCGGCCCAGACCGCCGGTCATGTTCTCATTGACGTGCAGGCCATGAAAATCGATCTGCTGGCGATTCCGGGCCACAAGGGGTTGCTTGGTCCGCTGGGCACCGGCGCGCTGTATATACGGCCGGGCCTCGAAGGAGCGATTACGCCGCTGGTGCAGGGCGGGACGGGCTCTGTCAGCGAGCGGCCGGTGCAACCTGATTTCATGCCGGACAAGTTCGAGTCGGGCAGCCACAATGCGATCGGTTTGGCGGGCCTGGCGGCGGCACTTCAATGGATCGAGGATCAATCCATTGAATCGCTGGCGGCACATGATCGAGCGGTTTGTGCCCGCTTCCTGCAAAAAGCCCGTGAACTCCCCGGTTTGGTTGTTTATGGCCCGCAGCACGCGGAGGAGCGGGTCGGCGTGTTCAGTGTTCGGCTGAGCGGGCTGGAGCCCGGTGAATTGTCGGCTCTTCTGGAAACCGAATTTGGCATTCTGACCCGTTCAGGCTTGCACTGCGCTCCAATGGCGCACGAGACGATTGGCACCCACACAGACGGCGGCACGACGAGGATTTCGTTTGGCGCCTTTAACACGCCGGCGCACATCGACTTCTGCGTAGAGGCGTTGGGCAAGCTCTCCGACGTCGCCGTCAGCCGCTGACCGTCGGCCATCGCTGCACGGCGGGGCTCACCATGCTTATGCACTATCGCGCGCGAGCCATTGCTTATCTGATCGTCATCGGCTGTTGCATTCCGTCTTTTGCGGAAGGCGTTTCGGATCGCGATGTGGACGCCGCGATCCGCAGGGGCGTGGCGGCCCTCCTGGATCGGATTAGCCAGTTGGACGAGGTGACGTACGTTTCCACGGACGATCCTCCTCAGACCTTGAAAGTTCGGGGGACCATTGTGCAGAACGCCGGCGGCACTCTTCGTCTGAAGACGCCGGAGGGCTGGACCCTCTCCATTGCCCAAAATCGCGTCTCCGAGATCGTCACGCGTGGGCATATCACACCGGAGCTGGAGGGAATGCTGCGCGGCGGGCCGTCGGCGCTGGCGGCGTTGGCGCTGGTCACCGCGGGCGTCGAAACGACGGAGCCAAAGATGGCCATGCTCCTCGATGCGCTGGCTCAAGATGACACGAACGAGATGGGGACCTACGTTCACAGCTTGCGGTCGGCAACGTGGAGCGCGCTTCTGGAGCGGCGCATCAGCCGCCCGAACCGGCAGCGATTTCGAAAACTGCTGACGGCCGATTTGCGGTGGCTGGTCCAGGCGATGCAGCCCGACGGGGGGTACAATTACACGCAGGCGGGAGGGCGCTGGGACCACTCCAATACGCAGTTCGGTAACCTCGGCGTCTGGGCCGCAGGCGTCGCGAAGCTGGAGGTTAGTCCCCAAACCTACCAAACGATCAGCCATCATTGGCTCGAAACGCAGGACGATTCCGGCGGGTGGAGCTATCGCGGAGAATCGACGCCGACGTCGTCGATGACGATCGCCGGATGCAACAGCCTTTATATTGTTCTCGACCAACTGTACACGCGCTCCGGCGGCGCGTACCGGCTTTTTGGGGGCATTCGACCGGACAAGAAATCGGAGGAGCCGGTTCAGCGAATCTGCGCCGCCATCGCGCGGGGCGACGACTACTTGCGCGAAAATCCACCGAATCCGACGATGAACGACGGGTATGAGCTGTTTGGATTGGAGCGGCTGGGCTTGGCCAGTGGGCAGGCGATCCTCGGTGGCGAAGACTGGTATCGACAGTACGTTGACGCAGTCTCTCGCCGAGGTTGGGGGGAAAATGTCGTCGCCGATTCTTTCGCCCTCATCTTTCTCGTCCATGGGCAGGCACCGGTCGTGATTCAGCGCATGGTGTGGGGCCAACAAGATCGCGACGCGGGATATTATTTCCGCGATGTCGCCAACCTGACGCGCTACCTGTCGCGCACGTTTGAGCGCTTGCACCGCTGGCAGCGGATATCCGTGAACGCCGAGTTGCGGGAGATGCAGGACGCGCCGCTGCTCTATCTCAGCGGGCGGCGCGGATTGGAGCTGCCGGAATCGACGCACCAGCGAATTCGTCATTACCTCGATGCCGGCGGGACCGTTTTCCTGCATTCCGACGGCGCCTCCAGGGCGTTCACGGCCTCAGCGACCGCGCTTTTTGAAAAAATGTTCGGCGATCGCGGCTATCGTTTTCAGGAGTTGGAAAAAGGACATGCCGTTTATCATGCGCAGTTCGGGGCCGGGCAGACGCCGTGGAAACATATTGTGCCGTTGAGGGGGTTGTCCGACGGCTCGCGAGTCATGGTCTTCCTTTGCCCCAAGGACATCGCGGGCGCATGGCATCAGGATCGCGGCCGCTTTGAAGACCTGTTCCGTATCATGGCCAATGTTCGCGTCTATAGCGCGCCGCCCTACGCACAACTCCCGCGCATACTCCGGGAGAGCCAGCCGCCCGGTCGCGCGGCGCCGCCGGCGGGCGCGCTGCGCCTCGCGCGCCTGTCGCACGATGGACATTGGAACGCGCACTCGGGCGCGTGGCAGCGCTACAGCATCGGACTGCGGCACCGCGCCGGGATAGATCTGTTCGTCGCTCCGGATATCACCCCGGACGCTCCTTCTTTCGCGGAAGCGGATTTGGTCTACCTGACCGTCAAGGCGCCGGGCGGCTTGCCGCGGGAGATTGCCGATCGTCTTACGGAGTATTTGAAGGGCGGCGGGTTTCTGCTCATTGATGCCGGCGACGGTCAGCCCGCTGGCATCCAGTCCGTCGGCGAATGGGTGGATCAGATCGAAATCGGCGAACGAGGCGTCCTGCCCACGGAGCATGCCATCTTTCGCGGCTCGTTCCGCAACGGCCGGCCCCTGACCGATCTTGTAGCGACCGATGCCGGGGCGGGGCTGACGCGCGGCGGCGCGCCTCCGCCGATGTTCACGCGCACGCTCGACGGCCGCGTTGTCGTTTTGGCTTGTCCGTTCGACGTGATTGCCGGGCTGGACGGTCATTTTATCTGGAACCGCAGCGGCTATCTGCCTGAATCCACGGAGCGGATCGTCGATAACATCCTGTTGTGGCGATTGGAGACGAAGGGGCGGCCCTCTTCCCATGTTCCCTGAAAGCGACTGCAAAGACGCCCTGATCATCCACGGCGGCGCGCTGGGCGATTTTGTCATGACCCTGCGCGTCGTTCTCACGTTGCGATTGAGCGGCGCGACGCGCGTTGGTTTCATGGGGCGGACGGAATTCGCGGTGCTCGCCCGCCGGGGCGGCGTGGATGAATTCATCGACCTGAATACCGGCGGCGGTCATGCACTATTCTCCGACGGCGCCCGGCTTCCCGATGAGCTTTGTCACCGGTTGTCGACATTCACGTTGGTCGTGGACCTGCTGGGTGGAGCCGAGAGTTCCTTGCCGCAGAAGCTCCGCCGGATGGGTGTACGGCGCGTTGTGACGGTCGATCCGCGGCCCCGAACCGATTGGCCGGGGCATGTCAGCGATCAATGGCTGGATGATCTTCGCGCCGCCGGGTTGCACACGAACGCCGGTCCGCCGCGGATCGAACTCGAACGAGAAGCGGTCGCCGCCGCGCGAGAAGAATTGCGCAGGATGACCGGGACGAGCGGGCGAATCGCCCTCATCCATCCGGGCAGCGGTTCCGCCAGGAAATGTTGGCCGTTGGAGAGCTTTCTGTACCTCAGCGACGCGCTAGCCGCTGAAAAATGGGACTCGGTTTTTATCCTCGGGCCTGTCGAGTCGGAACAATTTTCGATTGCGGACCTGGGCCGGCTGCGATCCGCGGCGCCAACGGTGGAAGGTCGCGCGCTCTACGCGCTCGCGGATCTGCTTGCGGCGGCAGATCTCTTCATCGGAAACGACAGCGGCGTCGCGCATCTCGCGGCGGCCGTCGGCGCTCCCACGGTCGCCATCTTTGGCCCGACGCAACCAGGACGATGGCGGCCCCTTGGTCCTCGCGTCGCTGTGGTGACGGGCGCCGGGGCGATCTGGCCGGTCCCTATGGACATTCTCGCCGCAATCCGAACAATCTGCGGACCCGCATCGCCCTGAACGGGATGTTTCCGCCATGTCGAAGTACGCGATTCAGCGAGTTCCCGCCGCTCAAGCCCGCCAGGTGCTTCGGCTGACGCTGGCCTCGCCGGGCCAAACGCCATCGGAAACCGAGATCCACGTCGCGACGTTCATTAACCACGCCCGCGCCCTTTCCCTCGATCTTGGCCAACAATGGCTCGCACAGGAGGGCGGTCGAATTGTCGCGGCTTGTTCCTGCCTCGAGTCGCCGGGCCGCACGGGATTGCTGTTCCTGTCGGCATACGGCCTGTGCGGAGGATTGCGGGACGCGCTGCAAGATCTGATCGATCACATCCTAGCCGATCAGGCGCAGCGCAACCTGCGGCTGGCTCAATGTTTGCTGAACCTGGACGATCGGGAGAATGACCAGATTCTGTCGCAAGCCGGCTTTCATTCGATTACGGATCTCATTTACATGGAGTGCGATGTACCGAGAATGGCCTTGGGGTGGAAAGAGTCGCCGGTGCGGACCGATCTTTGCTGGGGCGACTACAAGACCAGCGGCCATCAGGACTTCGCGGAGTTGATTCAAGCAACGTACCGGGGCAGCCTCGATTGCCCGGCAATGACCGGCCTGAGGGAGATCGAAGATATCATCGCCGGCCACAAGTCAGTGGGCCTTTTTCAGCCGCATCGCTGGCGGCTGACCCGCGTGCAGGGAAGCCCGGCCGGTTGCATCCTCTTAGGCGAAAACCCTTTACGGCGTATCTTGGAAGTGGCGTATATGGGTGTTCACACTGCCCGGCGCCGAGAGGGTTTGGGCCGACTATTGATAGAGGATGCTCTCCGACTTGCGTATCATGAGCGGTTTGAAAAGGTTACGCTTGCGGTGGACGCGAAAAACGAGCCGGCCATGCGACTTTATCGCGGCGCCGGATTCGTCGAGACGATGCGTCGCCGGGCGATGATTCGACTGCATGACTCAAAGTGAGCGAACACCTAAGGATGCGGTGAATTGTCGCCCCTTCGTCCACTCCCTGTACACAAGCGGCAGACACGTGTTTATAACAGGTGGATCAAATTTTTTTTATCGCGCAAGCTCTTGCGCACACGATGCAAATCGCGACTATAAAATTTTCGCTAAAGTTTCCTGATTGACGCGCCGCGCGGCGAAACGTAAACTGCCGCTCGGCAAGTTTCACCGTGGGCCGGCGACGAGTCGGCGAGAGACCGCGGAAGGCCGGAGGAGCACGGAGCGAACCTCTTTTACCGAGCTTGCCTTTGTCATAATCGTCATGGGTCCTTGTTGCAAACGTGTCGCACGTTTGCGCTACGTGGAAGGAGCGCGCCGTGTCCGTCCAACTCAAAGAGCCAGTTGAGAAGATTCGCAGTCGCATCGAAGAACTAATTGGGGCCCAGCGGTACAAGGTCTGGTTCAAGAACTCGACGCACCTGACGTGCGCCGACGGATTCATGAAGGTCGGCGTGCCGAATCTGTTCATCGGTGGCTGGATCGAGGACCACTTTTCCGACGCTATTTCGCTCGCCGCGCGGGAAGTCATCGGCAAGGAAGTGGAGGTTAGCTTTTCCATCGATCCCGTGCTCTTCCGCAATATGCGCAAAAGCCAGCTCAATTCCCAGGCCGCCTTCATCGAAAAAAACGCCGAGCGGTCCGTCCGCCCGGGCAAAAACGGCTCGCCCGCCGCGATCGGACCGGGTCGCAAGCTGCGCGGCCGACTCGACGAATTTGTCGTCGGCGCCACGAATCGGCTGGCGTACTCGGTGGCCTGTTCCGTCGTGGAGAATCCCGATCGCGACGCCGGGCCGGTCTTCTTTCACAGCGCCTGCGGCTTAGGTAAGACGCACCTCCTCCAGGGCATCGCGAACAGCCTGGCCGAGACGAAGCCTTCGATTCGCTGGGTGTATGCCTCGGGCGAGGAATTCACCAACCAGTTTCTCTTTGCGCTTCGCGAGCATCGGCTTGACGCCTTTCGGCACCGCTACCGCGAGATCGATGTCCTTCTTTTGGACGACATCCAGTTCCTCGCCAACAAGAAGGCCACGCAGGAAGAGTTCCTGCACACCTTTAACGACATCCAAGCCGTTGGAAAGCGCGTCATACTGGCCTCGGATGCGCACCCGCGCATGATCGCGGACCTGCCGGAATCGTTGATCAACCGGCTCATGTCGGGAATGATCGTCCGGATCGAGCGGCCGGATTTCGAAACCCGGGGCGACATCCTCCGCCGCCGCGCCGAGAAAATGAACAAGGTCATTCCCGAGCCCGTCATCCACTACATCGCCGACAAAATACAAACCAATGTCCGCGAGTTGGAGGGTTGCCTCGTCAAGCTCCTTGCCTTTGCCTCCCTGATGAAGTCCCCGATCACTCTCGATACCGCCCGCCAGGCCCTCGAAGACCATCTTCGCCAGACGGGCCGCATCCTGACGGTCAGCGACATCGAGCAGGGCGCGGCGGCCTTTTTCGGCATCACGCCGGCCGATCTGCACACCTCCCGCAAGAGCCGCACCATCGCCCTGGCCCGAAACGTCGCGATGTTCCTGGCCCGGAAGCACACCGATCTGTCGTTTCCCGAGATCGGGCGGATGATGGGCAATAAGAACCACACCACCGTGCTCCTGGCGTGCCGGCGAATCGGACAACTGTTGCACGACGACGCCGAGGTGAGCTGGCCGAGCGTCACGGGTCTCCAAGTTCGAAAACTGACTTCGATCATTCAAAGTCAGGAAGAACAACTCGGCTGTTAACTCCGCCTTCGCGTATCCGCATCATTGTTATTCGTGAATTCAGGCTGGGCTCACCGATATCGGAAGAAGGCGGGAATTGCCGGAGATTCGGACCTCTTGGAGTCCGGTATTCACGGGCTTTCCGACAGGGGACGACCGGATTTCCCAACCCGTATGGGTGACTATTTGAGTTGGGATGGATACCATATTGACAAGCGATGACACAGTTCGCTTCGGGGCGGGTTCCCATAACTTCTTGTACCCGACGCAGACGCGTGAACGTGTGTTATGGCTGCGCGCCGTTTGCGACGCGTGAGTCGTGTTGGCCGCCGAGCATACGCGGCGGCGTGTTCATAGACGGGGGCCGCGAGGCCTCGTCGTGGAGCGGATATTAAATCCGAGATTCGCCAGAGGGGTGACCCATGCTGACTATTCGTGAAGGGGCGTTGGCTGGAAGGAAACGTGAAAGCTCTGCCGGGCATTGGGCGTTGATCTTTTTCCTCGTGTTCGGTGCGGGGAACGTCCGGGGGTTTGATAACCCCGCGCCGCTTCATTTTCCGCCGGAGCTCTCGGAGGTCGATCGCGCGGCGCTGGGGGAACTCGATCGGCTCTCACGGGCCTTTAGCCTCATTGCGAACGCGGTCAAGCCGTCGGTGGTCAGCATCCGGGCCGCCACGGTCAACCGGGAAGTCAATAACGAACTCAAGAAGCTGTTCGGCGATCAGGAGTTTCAACCGGTACCGACGACCGGCGCCGGCAGCGGCGTGATCCTCGACGAGGAGGGCCATATCGTCACCAATAATCACGTGGTCGCCGACGCCGACGTCGTCCGCGTCAAGCTGGCCGACGGCCGCGAGTTTCGGGCCCGGGTCGTCGGCACCGACGCCATGACCGACGTCGCGGTGATCAAGATCGACGCCGGCCGCCTGCACCCCGCCCGTTTCGGCGATTCCGACATGGCAGAGGTCGGGAACATCGTCCTGGCCATTGGCAGCCCCTTTAAATTCGGCCACAGCGTTTCCCACGGGATCATCAGCGCGACGGGGCGCAATGAAGTCGACGTCGACATTGACTACAAGAACTGGCTGCAGACGGATGCGCCGATCAACCCGGGAAATTCCGGCGGTCCGCTGATTAACACCCGGGGCGAGGTCATCGGCCTCAGCGTGGCCATCGCCACCGACTCGGGCGGTCACCAGGGCGTCGGGTTCGCGATTCCGTCCAATACCGTCGTTCGCATCGCCGGCCAGCTCAAGTCCGGAAAGAAGGTTGTTCGTGGATTCCTGGGGGTTGAGATTCAACCCGTGGACGGCAAGACGGCGAATGCCTACGGGCTCGTCGAATTGTCCGGCGCCCTCATTAGCCATGTTGGCGAAAAGACGCCCGCAGAGAGCGGCGGACTTCGCGCCGAAGACATCGTGCTCTCGTACAACGGCAAGGCCGTCGCCAATCACGATCAATTCAAGGAGGTGATCGCCTTGACCGCGCCGGGCACGGAAGTGGTTCTCAATGTCTGGCGTTCCGGATCGGCGGGCGACCTGCGCGTCACGATCGGCGAACAGCCGCCGGACTTTACTCCCTCCGGCTCGCTTCGCACCAGTCGACGGATTCGGCCCTCGCAGGCGGAGGCCCGGGAGACCGCCGATCCTTCCGAGCCGGTCGTCGAGAAATCGCTGAGCGTGGAGACGCTGGGCCTGGAGGTTCGCAACGTCACCAAGCGCCTGGCCAAGCGGTTTCGTCTCGATCGCGAGGATATCAGCGGCGTGATCATTACCCAGGTGGATCCGACGGGCGAGGCCTACAACGCCGACTTGAAGGCCGGCCAATTGATCGTTCGGGCCAATGACCAGCCGGTGCAGGACGTTGACGAGTTAGGCAAGATTCTCACCCAGGACGCCCTGGCCAAAGGTGTTCGCCTCAGGGTCGCCACCGGATCTACGGAGTTCTTCGCGGTGCTAGGCACCGAGTAATCCGGACGCCGGCGTCGGTCAGATGTGCACCTTCAGCATGGGCTTGAAGATCAGCGCGAAGACGATCGAGAGGATCAGCAGCGAGATCAGCCAGTGGAGGTCCCAGCCGAAGATCGGCGTGGATCGCGTTGGATAAAAAATCTCGATCGATTTGAAGATTGACGAATCCGGAATCGAATCCTCCCCCGAGTACAAGAGCCGGTCCCAGAAGCTCCCGCCCCGAAATCGACTGACGCGGGTAAACGCCGAGCCGACCACCAGCGGCATGGACACGACATCCGCTCCATTTCCGAAATGAAGCAGGAAGACCCCGGAGGACGTGGGCGTCAGCCGCCAGTCCACCGTCGCCAGGGCGCTGACTCGACACGGGTCATGGGGATCCATGCGGAGGCTCCCCGGCAACTGGAGGACGCTCCCGGCGGCGAGCACCGCGTCGGGCTTCTTCAACGTCGCCTTCACGCGTACGGCTTGTCCTTGAATCGCAGGTCGGTACTCGTAGCGTAATCCGATCTGTACCATGACGAGCACGAAAGGGACCATCATGATCAGCATCGGTTGCACGGAATGTCCCAGCAAACGGACCGCCTGCCAGATGATCTGGCGCTGGGCGCGAAAGGTCACCGACAGGTCATCCTTGAAGAGCCGGGTGGAGAGAAGGTGCGCGGAGATCTTGCGCCGGACGTCGGCGATCGCCGACTGATTCGACGTGTAGCGCCAGATCAGCAGCATCAATACGCCGGTGACGGCGGAGATGATCCAAAGCGCGACGACCGGCGAAAAGGGCGCCAGGAGTCCGAAAGCGAAGTCCCCCAGCCAGATCGAGATCTTACGAATGATGTCCAAAGAGGTTCCTGTCGGGAGGCGCGATCCTGACGGTTCGGCCGGTCACTCGATGTACCCCAGGCCGCGCAGCCGCTCCAATACCGCGGGGTCCGTTTCCTGGCCGCCGCCCTTGGCTTCATCCAGGCGGGTGAGTTCGTTTTCCAGGGCGTGGGCCACGAACTCATCGATGCTGCCGTAGCCGGCGGCTTTCGCGTAACGCCTGGCCCGTTCCAGTAGCGCCTTATCCAATTTCACGTTTCCACCAAACACGGCTACACGCTCCCGCTTTGATTCCAAGGGCCCATCGGTCCCGGGCCGCCATACTTATCGCGCCGCGATTCGATCGGGCGACGTCGCGTAGATGTTACTGCCGACCATCTGGTCGGGCTTGTTCACTCCAAATTCGGCCAGGATCGTCGGCGCCAGATCGATCAAGGCCGGCGCCTCGGCGGCGATGCGGCGGTTGGACAGGACGATCCCCGGCACAATGTCGTGCGCGATGCAATGGTCGGCGCTCCAGGCGTTATCATTGTCGGTGACCACCGCTTTGTCGAATTCGCCCAGACACGTCGCCCAGCTCGCCCGATACCCACGCTCGTATCCAATGAGCAGGTCCGGAGCGTTTTTTACTTCCGGGCCTTTATACCATTCTTCGGCACGATACACCCGGCGTATCACCGGCTGGTTGGTAACGGGGTCTTTCAGGGCGAGGAGCTTCGCGCTGATTTCCTTCAGCAGGGCGTCGCGCTGGGCGGGATCGACGATGCCGTATTTTTCGCGGCCCTTGAGGTTAAGGTAGAGGCCGTTCAGCCCCAGACCGTAGGCCCGGGTCTTTGTCCAGTCGGAGCCGAGGAGGGCGTTCGATTGATTCTCGTGAAGGACGAGGTATCCCTCGTCGCGCAGCCAGGTACACAGGCCGACACAGCGCCGGAAATTGCAGAAACCGTGGTCGGACATGGCGATCACGGTCGCCTCCGGTCCCAGCTTCTCCATGCACTTACCCAGTGCTCGATCCATTCGCACATAAACGTCTTCGACCACGGCCTGGTATTTCTTCGCGTCGGCGGGGCTGCGGACCGGATGTTTCTCGTCCGAGTCCCACCAGAACATGTGCGCCTGCAGATCGGTGCTGGAGAAATAGAAGAATAGGAGACCTTCGTCGAAGCGCTCGAGCGCGTAGTCGAGCATGCGCTCGCTCTCTTCCAGAACGGTCGCCGATTGCCTGCGATACTCCTCGTCCGACAGGAGCTGGTGCTTGCGGGCGTTAAACGCCTCCGCGAAACCCTGGGTGTGGTAGGGACCGATCGCCTCGCCAATCTCCTTTTGAAATCCGGGCGGCTCGCTGAACGTGACGGGCGAGGACGTGGGGATGAAGTTCAGCGGCGTGACATACAGTTCCACGTCCGGCCGTACGCGCTGAAGGCTGAACCGGGCCATGGCGTCGAAGGACGGCCCCATCGGTGTCTTGAGGAACCGAATGGTCGTCCAATCGCTCCATTCGCCCACGCTTAGGACCAGCTCGACGGTCTCGTTTCCGGTGGGATTCTCGTTCACAAACACGACCTTGCCGACGTCATTCTTCGGATCCGGATAGATCCGCAGAGGGACCGTCATCTGGGGGGTGCGTTGGTGAAAATCGTTGGTGGGTCCGTACAACCTGCCGACGAAGGCGCCGAGGGTGGCGTCGCGGCGGAGCGGCAGGCGATAGCCGTCCGGGGCGCGGGATTCCTGCCGCGGCCGCGTTGAAAATTGCTGGTAGGTGCCTAGTTCTCCCATGGCGTCGGGCACGCCCATGCCGGCGAGGCAGCAGACATGCTCGTGGTCGGTCTCGCTGGGCGGGTAATTGGCAGGGAGCTTGTACATTTGCACGGGAATGCCGGCCGCTCCGAGAAATTCCCAAAAGGGAGTGCCGCGACGCAGCAGTTCGTTATGGCTGGTCGATACCCACGGCGTGATATCCTCCGCGGGAATCTGGTATTTGCGACCCAGTGTCCACGGCTTCGCCGGCTTTCCCTCCACCACGCGGTTGGTGGAGTAATACGGCGCCGCCTGCCGGCTGGGATCGCGATGGATGAAATCAAATATCCCGTGGACGCCCGGCCCCGCGCCGGTGATGAAATTCGACCATGCCACTGGGCTCTGCGGAGGGATGCTGGTGGTCAGGGGAAGGAATGAGCCCTTTGCCGCGAGCCTGGAAAAGTTCGGCAGACGGCCTTCGTCCATCATGCGGCGGACAAGCTTCGGTTCCATGCCGTCGCAGCCGAGGACGAGCATTTTCTTGCCGCGTGCCGGGGTGGATTGCTTCCAGCAACCGGATGGGAACAGCAGGACGGCCGCTGCGCAGAGAATTGGGCCGCCGAGCCAGAACGCCGCCGCCGTCCGCCGGGTCCTCTTGCTCATGCGGCGCTCGCGAGGGGGGAGGAATCGGTGTCAATTCTGAGAGGCACGCCGTCCATGTTTTCCGGCACGCCGACGCCGAACAGATCAAGGGCGGTCGGGCCGAGGTCCATCAAACGGGGAGATTCGCTCAGGACCTTGTGGCTGCAGAAGAGGATGCCGGGGATTAAGTCCGGATCGATGCAGTGATCACCGCTCCAGGCCTTGGTGTTATCCGAGAAAACGCTGTCGGTGATCCGGCCGATTGCCGTGTCCCAGCCAACGCGATAGCCGCGGTTGTAGCCGACGACGAGGTCCGGGGCGGTTTCGCGGTACGGACCGGTGTACGCCTCTTCCTTGTCGCGGACTTTGACGATTCCCACGTGTCCATTCGCGGAGTCTTTCAGACCGTTCATCTTGGCGATGATTTCCTGCTTGAGGCGGCGGGTCTCGTCCCCCTTCTCGACAATCCCTTTGGACTCGCGGCCCTTTTGATTGATGAACAGGCCCGCGAGCCCCAACGCGTAGGCCTTCGTGTTCGCCCAATCCACTCCCACCAGATACTTTTCGCCCGGCTTGGCGTCAGCTTTGAGTTTCATGTAACCGTTTTCGATGAGCCATCGATTCAGGTCGATGCCCCGGCGGAATGGTGAAAAGCCGTGGTCGGAGATGACCATCAGCATCGTCTCGCCGTCGTCCTCGAGCGTTTGGGCCATGGTCTGGCCGACCAGCCGGTCCATGCGGACATACAAGTCTTCGATCGTCTTTTCATGACCGTTGGCTTTGTAAGTGTCGGGGGCGAGATTGCGCGGGTGGGCGGGGTGGTCGTTTTCCAGATACCGCCAGAACATGTGCTGGATGCGGTCGGTCCCGTCGAAGACGCAGACGCAAAGCCCGCGGCTGGTTTTTTCCAGGGCGTCGAAGAACTGCTTTTCTCGCTCGCCGTCGATCGAGACGCATTGCTCGAGGAATGCGTCATCGTCGATCAGCGTTTCATTCAGCGCCCAGGTGTCCTCGGCCAGTCCCAGTGTGGCAAAGCTGCCGAACTGCTTGGCCAGGTAGGTGCTGTATGCCGTGGGATACGAAATCGGCATGGCGGGCTTTTCGGGGTCGAGGTTGATGGGCATGACGTATAGTTCGAACTCCGGCTGCGTGGCGATCAACATGAACCGGCAGATTCCGTTCACCTTGACGCCGGCTCCGGCCTTGAAAACGATCGTGATCCAATCAGTATATTGGCCGATTTTCAGCGGATACTTCTCGTCCCCGATTTCCAGCGTCGCATCGCGCCCTTTTCCGCCGATCTGCACGGTGAACGGCACTTTCATGGCCCCCGCGCCTTCTTTCATGCTGTTGTCCGGGCCGATCAGTTCGCAATTCACCGCGTCGCCCTCGCGTCGAACGACGTGCTGTTCACCGCCTGTGCGCTCCCCACCCGCGGGCTTCGTGCTGTAATAGGCGAACAAGCCCTGCGTTCCGCGGAGGTCCGGCACGCACATCGCCGAAAGCACAACGCCCCGGCACTTCTCCGGCGGAAACGTGATCGGCACGCGAATGACCGAGGTAAAGATGCCGTGCTCGCCGAGGGTGTTCCAGAAGGGCTTGCCTTTGCGGAGCAGGCGTATTTCCGGCTTGTTCAGCGGGATAGTGTACTTGCCCAGCTTGAATGACTTCGTCGGTGGGTGAATGGAAACAGACGAGAGGTTGGGGAGGTAATTCTTGCGATCGCTGTTCAGGAAATCGTAGATGTTGTGCTTGCCGGGATTGACGCCGGTCAGAAAGCTCGACCAGGCGACGGGCGAAAGCGGAGGGGTCGTCGTGCCCAGCAAATGGTAGCTGCCCATTTCCTTTAGGTGCTTCATGTTCGGCATCTTGCCCTCCCCCATGAAGCGATCGACAAGGCTGGGCTCCATGCCGTCGAGGCCGAGGATGACCAGTCGTTTGATGCGGCTCCGCGCAAACGCGCGTCGTCCCTTGATCGCGCGGATGACGTAGCGGATCGGCCACAACAGCAGCGTGAGAAAGGCCAGGAACATCGTCCAGATGATGACGAACAGGGATGACGCGATGGCGAAGCCCGCGCCGGGGCCGATGTAGGCCTGAGCGGGCGCTGTGAGGCCCAGCACGAGCACGCCTGCGGTCAAAATCGCAAAAATGCGGCCCGACCCGCGTCGACGTGCGAAATAAGTGGTGAATCTTCCAACGATCACGCAATAATCCCCAGAGAAACGTAAGAGTTGCCGGCTGCTCGCGACCACCCCTCTACATCGGGTAATAGTATAGTCGAACCCCAAGCAACCGGTCGAGCGGAGCCTGTGTACCGTCCCGCGACTTGCCGGATTTGAGCCCTCCGACGATAATTTCCGCCTCGCTGGCAACGGGATTCGAGGTACACACTATGAAAGGCATCATTCTCGCCGGCGGCACCGGCTCCCGGCTGCTGCCGCTTACCAAGGTCACCAACAAGCATCTCCTTCCCGTCGGCCGAAAGCCGATGATTTACCACCCCGTTGAAAAGCTGGCCGGCGCTGGTATCCAGGAGATTCTCATCGTCACCGGTCTCGAACACATGGGTGACGTCGTGAATCTTTTGGGCTCGGGCAAGGAATTTGGCGTCCGGTTTACCTACAAGGTCCAGGACGAGGCGGGGGGCATCGCCCAGGCGCTGGGACTGGCCGAGAACTTCTGCGGCGGGTCGAAAATGGCCGTCATCCTCGGCGACAACATCTTCGCGGACCCGCTCGGTGACGAGGTGGGGCGATTTGCCGAGCAGGCTTCCGGGGCGCGTCTGATGCTCAAGGAAGTGCCCGATCCGCACCGCTTCGGCGTCGCGGAGATTGTTGGCGACAAGATCGTTCGTATCGTCGAAAAGCCGAAACAGCCCAAGAGCAAATACGCGGTGACCGGCATCTACTTTTACGACGCGGACGTCTTCGACATCATTCGCCGGCAGAAACCTTCGGGTCGCGGGGAGATGGAAATTACGGACGTGAACAATGCCTATCTCGCCCGGGGCGATCTGACCCACGGCTTCTTCCGCGGCTGGTGGAGCGATGCAGGGACATTCGAATCTCTGGACCATGTGCAATTGCTTCTGCAGGGGAAGGCCCCGTGACGACGCCGATTTCCCCCCAATGCATTCTCGTTACGGGCGGCGCGGGATTTATCGGCGCCAATTTCATCCGCTACGTCTTTACGAATTGCCCCGACGTGCGCGTCGTTAACGTTGACTGCCTAACCTACGCCGGGAATCTCGAAAACCTCGCGGAGTTCTCCGACGATCCACGCTACGTATTCGCCAGGATCGACATCTGCGAGACCTCGGCCATCTCCGCCGTCTGCAAGGAACATGGCGCACAGGCCATCGTCCACTTTGCCGCCGAGAGCCATGTCGATCGTTCCATCACCGGCCCGGCGGCGTTCATCCGCACCAACGTCCAGGGGACGCTGAGCATGTTGCAGGTCGCCCGCGATTGCGGCGATCTGCGGTTCCTGCAAGTGGGGACGGACGAAGTGTACGGCTCCCTTGGAGCGACTGGCTTTTTCACTGAGACAACGCCCCTCGATCCGCACTCGCCCTATAGCGCGTCGAAAGCGGCCGCCGATCATCTGGTGGCCGCCTTTGGTCATACGTTCGGATTGCCGGTCCTGATCACCCGCTGCTCCAACAACTACGGGCCGTATCAGTTTCCGGAGAAGATGATCCCGCTCATGATCAACAATGCCCGGCAGAATAAGCCGCTGCCGGTTTATGGCGATGGGTCCAATGTCCGCGACTGGCTTTATGTTGAGGATCATTGTCGGGCGCTATGGACCGTGCTCACGCGCGGGACGGCGGGCCGGGTCTACAACATCGGGGGCAACAGCGAAAAGACGAATCTTGAAGTCGTGAAGACGCTCCTCAAGCGGCTCAACAAGCCGGAAAGCCTCATCTCCTTCGTGAAAGACCGCCCCGGACACGATTTTCGCTATGCCATCGACGCCTCGCGGATCAAGAACGAGCTCGGCTGGTCGCCGTCGGTCGCGTTTGAGGCGGGCCTCGCGCGGACGATTGACTGGTACCTCTCCCACCAGGACTGGCTCGATCACATCACGTCGGGCGATTACAAGAAATACTACGAAGAAATGTATGCCGGGCGCTGAGGGACGCGCTGTCAAATCTCGGCCGGCGGCGCGGTGGAATCGCGCACGATCAGGTTCGCCGGCAGCTTAATCTTGATCGGCTCGCGGCCGGGCACTTCCCGATGATCGCTGATCTCGTCGAAGAGAAGATCGAGCGCCGTTTCGACCATACCGCGGATGTCAATGGCCAGCGTCGTCAGCGATGGGCGGAAGAATCCGGCGATCTTAATGTCATTGGAACCGATGACGGACAGGTCGCGCGGCACCGATATCCGCATCTCCTGGGCACCGACGACCGCGGCGAGGGCGATTTCGTCGTTGATGCACATGACCGCGGAGGTCTCGGGGTAGCGGGTCATGAGTTGCTGCAGCGCGGCGGCCCCCATGCTCGCGTCGGCGCAGGCCTGATGGTGCAGGCAAGACGGCACAATTCCGTATTCGATCATCGCCCGCTCGATCCCGGCGCGGCGCAGCTCAAACCAGCGCGGCTCCTCTTCGGCGCGCGGGCCGCCGATGTAGCCGATGTGACGATGGCCCAGTTCCGCCAGGTGGCAGGCTGCGTGGTAGTTGAACGCGACAATATCCGGGCTCACTTCATTGAAGATATTCTGATCGACCGCGCTGTGGATCAGGACCGTCGGCGTGTGACGATAAACGCCGAATTCCGCTTCGCCGTAGGGATCGTTGTAGAATCCTTCCGGCGGAGCGATCACCACGGCGCCGGCCAGCCGGAAGTTCCGCAATGCCTGATGAAAGCTCCCGATCGACTGGCAACTGATGACGCCGTAGTGGCGCTTTTCGATGGAGCGCGCCACGACATCCACCAATTCCGCGAGGTAGTGGTGGCTGGAGATATGTTCCGCGAACATCACGATCGTGCTGAGCTGCTCGCCGCGCAGGCTGCGGGCCATGAGATTCGGCGAGTACCCCATCTCCTTGGCCGCCTCGCGACAACGCTGCGCGGTATCCGGGCTCACCAGGTTGGCCTTGCCGGAAAGCGCCCGCGAGACCGTCATGGCGGACAGCCCCAGTCGGTCGGCGATGTCCTTGAGCGTGACGGTCTTGGACTTTCGGTCTGTGAGGTGCAGGGTCATCGGTTTAGACCAACAGTTAAGGCTAACTGTTATATCATAGGCCTGTAACAGGCGGAGAGGAATAGGATCTTTGGGGGGTCTTTCACACGCCGGTCGCGTGGCGTGCCCACGAGAGGGCGATCCCATCGTCGAGGCTCCGGCGGATGGTTATCCAACCGTGGCGGTCTTTCCAGCCGGCCTTGGCCATTACCTGGAGGGGCTGGTTCTGGACTCCGGCGATGATGATGGACGTACCCGCCTTGCGAAGCCGCTCCATGGCCGACTCCAGATTGACGAGCCCTGTCGCGTCCATCATGGGGACGGCGGACAGGTCCAGAATCACGGTCTTGACGTGGCGCTCGACGATCCGCAACTCGCTCATGGCCTTTTGGGCGGCGCCGAAAAAGAGCGGGCCGGCGATCTCATAGATGATGGCGCCGGGCGGGAGGAAAACCTGCGGGTGCTCCGGGCCGGCGCTGATGAGCCGCACGTTGGAGACTTCCGCCATGCGCCGCATGAACAACACGGCTGCGAGCACGACTCCGACGCTGACCGAGATGACCATGTCAAAGACCACGGTCAGTCCGAAGCAGGTCAAGAGGACGAACACATCGCTCCCCGGGCCGACGCGGACGACGTGGGCGACGTGCTTGGCCTCGCTCATGTTCCAGGCAACGACCATGAGGAGGGCGGCCATCGAGGCCATCGGCAGGTATCCCAACAGCGGCGCGAAGAGGAGGATCGCGAAGAGAATAAACAGGGCGTGGACGATGGCGGCGACCGGCGTGCGGGCCCCGTAGCGGATGTTGGTGGCGGTGCGGGCGATCGCGCCGGTGGCCGCGATGCCGCCGAAGAAGGGGGCGGCGATGTTGCCCAAACCTTGCGCGATGAGTTCGGCGTCGGGATCGTGTTTTCCGCCGGTCATGCCGTCGGCGACGACGGCGGAGAGGAGCGATTCAATCGCACCGAGCGTAGCGATGGCGAAAGCGGGACCGGCGAGGGCGCGAAACAGCTCCATGGAGAGGACGAGTTCTGTCCCGTTCGGCCCTGAACATAACCAGGGCAAGAGCGGCATCGGTGGCAGTTGAGGAATACCGTTCCTGGTCACGCCATCCAGGACATAGGTGAACCGGCTGCTGATCGTGGCGACGTCGAAACCGGGGAAGTACCGGGGCAGGATCCACGCGGCGAGCGCGCCCGCGGGAAGGGCGACGAGCGGCGCGGGAATCGCCTTGGTCAGCCGGGGGAGAATGACGAGGATCAGCAGTGTCAGCACTCCGATCGACAAATCAGTCGTTCGCATCGTTGGAAGCGCCACGATGATGGCATGGACGCGTTCGAGAAAGTGCTCGGGCATTTGAGGAATCGTGAGACCGAGGAAGTCCTTGATTTGCAGTGTCGCGATCACGACGGCGATGCCACTCGTGAATCCGGTGGTGACGGGATAAGGAATGAATTCGATCAATCTGCCCCAGCGGGCCATCCCGGCGATCATCAACAGGAGACCGGCCATCAGGGTAGCGACCAGCAGACCGCCGAGCCCGAACTTCGTGGCGATGGGCGCCAGGATGACCACAAACGCGGCGGTGGGTCCGGAGACCTGGACGGCCGATCCTCCGAGCAGGGCGATCAGTCCGCCGCCGATGATGGCGGTGTAAAGGCCGTGTTGCGGCGGGACACCGGAGGCGATGGCCAGCGCCATCGAAAGCGGCAGGGCGACGACGCCGACGACGAGGCCGGCGAGGATGTCTTTGCGCAGATCGCGGGCGCTGTAGCCGGACGAGAGGGCCTTGCGCAGGGCCATGGCGAACCGGGCGCGATCCGCCGGCAAAGCGGTGACCGCGGCGCGGTGTCTATCGGGCATGGGGTGTCATCCTTTGTTGCGAATCGGCCGCGCCTGTCTGTCGCCCAGGCGACTCTTCGATTAGCATTGCACGGCCATGAGCAAAACGTATCTTCATCGTCCGAACCGGTTGGTGAGGATGAGCCTGGCCGGGATGGTCGGCTGCGTCGGCGCTTCGATCGCCGGTTGTCACTCGCCCTCGCCTTACACTCCGGTCCCCTACACCGCAGAGGACTGGACCTATCGCGGGGCCAAGGGATCGGAGTGTACATCGGCCCATTACATCGTGCGAACGACGTGCAAGTCCAAGCCGTTTGTCGATGCGTTGCCCGGGTTTCTGGAGAGTTGCTATCTGGCCTACTCCGAGCTGTTGCCGGCGCCGAGCGGGTCCGAGCGGCCGCTGGAGACGTACCTTTTTCAGACGCGCTGGCAATGGGAGCGATTCACGGAGGAGTTCGCCGGACCACGGGCCGAGACGTACAAGCAGATTCGATCCGGCGGCTACTCGGAGCGCGGCGTGACGGTCTCGCACTACGGCTCGCGACGCAGCACCTTGTCCATCCTGGCCCACGAGGGACTGCACCAGTATCTTGACGCGACGCACGGCCCGTCGATTCCGGCGTGGATCAACGAGGGACTGGCCTGCTACTTTGAGTCCTTCGATCTCGACGAGGAGGGCCGGCCCGTCTTCAATCCCCGCCAGAATACCCTGCGTACGCCGGCGCTGCGCAAGCAATTCAGCAACAAGTCGATGAAGCCGCTCAAGGAGCTGCTGGGGACGAACGCCGGGCGGGAGATCCACAACCCGACGCAGCAGGTGCTGGGCTGCTACAGCCAATGGTGGTCGCTGATCGTCTTTCTGCAACGGCCTCCGCGCGAGAATCCTTATCACGCGGGGTTTCAGGAGCTGCTTCGCGAACTGGGCAGCGAATCGATGGATCGCAAGGCCCAGGCGTTCATGGCCGCGGACACCGACGGCACGATGACCTTCGGCGAGGCGGTGTTCCGCGCCTATGTGACGGACGATTTGGAGAAGTTTGAGGCCGAGTATGAGGCTTTCCTGCCGGAACTCCTGAGCCTGATGGTTTCCTAGCTTATGGCCAAGCATTCCCGTCGCCGTCCTCGCGCTTCCCCGGGAGGCGACGTGTATCAAAGTCCGCTGGTGGCGCGGAATGCGTCGGCGGAGATGGCAGCGCTGTTCTCCCCGCGCCGGCGCGTGGCCACCTGGCGGCGCATCTGGATCGCCCTGGCCCAGACGCAGCGGGAGTTGGGTCTGCCGATCAGCGCGGTGCAGATTCGCGCGCTAAAGGCCGCCGTCGAAAAGATCGATCTGGCGGCGGCCGCGCGCCACGAGGCGCGGCTGCGCCACGATGTCATGGCCCATCTGCATGCGTTCGCGGATGAAGCGCCCGCGGCGCGGGGGATCCTCCACCTCGGCGCGACCAGCATGGATATCGTGGACAACGCAGACCTTATTTTGCTCCGGGACGCCCTGCGCATCGTCCAGGGTTGGCTCGTCACGGTCGTCGAAGCGCTGGCCCGGCAAGCTGAGCGGCATCGCAATCTTCCGTGTCTGGGGTTCACCCATTTCCAACCGGCGCAGCTCACGACGATCGGCAAACGCATTTCGCTGTGGTGCTGGGACTTCGTCCGCGATCTGGAGGAGGTTGATCGCCTGCTGGCGGGTCTTCGCTTTCGCGGCCTGCGCGGGGCGACGGGCACGCAGGCGGGGTTTTTCAAGCTGCTGGGCAGCGCGGCCAAGGTCCGGCGAATGGAACAGCGCGTCGCCGCCAAACTCGGCTTTCGCGACTGTGAGCCGGTCACGGGGCAGACCTATTCGCGAAAGGTCGATGCGCAGGTCATCGCCGCGCTGGCCAACATTGCGGCGAGCGTCCACAAGTTTGGCAACGACATGCGGCTGCTCGCCCACCTGAAAGAGGTGGAAGAGCCCTTCGAGGCCGGGCAGGTCGGCAGCTCGGCGATGGCTTACAAGCGCAATCCGATGCTCTGCGAGCGGGCGACGGGGCTGGCGCGGTTCGTCATCAGCTTGGCGCAGTCCGGCTTTCAGAACGCCGCGGAGCAGTGGCTCGAACGGACGCTGGACGATTCGGCGAACAAGCGATTGCTCGTGCCGGAGTGTTTTCTGGCGACGGACGGGATGCTGCAGATCGTCGCCCACGTCGCGAACGGGCTGGTCGTTTACCCGCGGATGATTCGGTCGCACATCGAGGCCGAATTGCCCTTCATGGCCACAGAGGACATCCTCATGGCGGCGGTCGCCGCCGGGGGGAATCGGCAGGGATTGCACGAGCGAATCCGCGTACACTCGCGGGCGGCAGGCGAACAAGTGAAGCGCTACGGCAAGCCGAATGATCTGCTGGGGCGGCTGAAGCGCGATCCGGCGTTTTCCGGGGTGCGGATCGAGCGGATCATGGACCCCGCCGGATTCACCGGATTGGCGGCCGAGCAGGTGGACGAGTTTTTGAGCAAGACTGTCGGCCCGCTGCGCCGGCGGCATCGCGGCACGCCGCGGCGACGGCCGGAGATTTCGGTATGACGAAGGACGATCTGGCGAAACGGATTCGGGAAGTGGCCTATCTGGAGGGTGATTTTACGCTCCGCTCGGGCAAGAAATCGCGCTTTTACATCGACAAGTACCTCTTCGAAACGCAGCCGGACATCCTCGCGGAGTTGGGACAGCGACTGGCGGCGCGCGTGACAGGTCGGACCACGCTGGTGGCGGGGGCTGAACTGGGCGGCGTAGCGCTGGCCGCGGCGGCGGCCATGGCGGCCAGGTTGCCCTTTGTCATTGTGCGCAACGCGAAAAAGGACTACGGCACGAGCAAGATGTACGAGGGTCGCGTACAGGCGGGGGACGTCGTGCTTCTGGTGGAGGATATCGCCACGACCGGCGGTCAGGTCCTCGAGGCTGCCCAGGTGCTACGAACCGCAGGGGCGGAGGTGGAGAAGATCGTGGCCGTCGTGGACCGCGGCCAGGGCGCCGCGCAGAAAATCAAAGAAGCGGGGTTCGCATTTGAGGCGCTCTTGGATCAAGTCGATTTGCGACTTCCAACCGAGAGCGCATAAGAAAAGAGGCGACGGGTCGTGATGAACCCGCCGCCTCCTGGAGTTACGACTTAGCTATCAAATACCGGCCCGCCCGTATTCTTACGGGACGAGGCAGGCGTCTGAACGCGTTCCGAGGTCGCACTGCGACGCCGTCGGGGCCGCGTTACCGGGGTCGACCTTCGCATTGGAGGTGGACAAGTGCGTCGAGTAGCAGTTGTCACGCCCGCGAGAGGGGACGCCCTGCTCGAAATAGCCCGAGAGACCAACGTCCGGGCCCTTCTCGAAACTCACGTGAGAGTCCTGGAACAGGATGTTTTCGCCTTCGCGGTTGGTATGGTTGTTGCTATTGCCGCGGAAGGCGGAGGTCCGGTCGTTTTTGAGAATGATCGTCCCAACGTTGCCCTTGATGTAGGGATTGCCGTCCGCCATGACCGGGAAGGTCGGCTCGGAACTCGTGCCGATCTGCGGCCGATTGGGATCGTGCTGATACTGATAGGCGTAGCTCAGGTGCTTCATCGTCTCGAAGTCGTAGTAGGCGAGGGAATCCTGGGCGGGATCGGGCGAGTCCGTTGTGCTCGGGCAGATGAACTGCTTGGGCGTGGTGTTGTTCTGCCGCACCAGAGACCAGAGGTCCACGGTCGGCGAAGGAATGCCCGTCGTCGAGGGCTCGGTGGTGCGATCCTGGGGCCGGAACAGGATCATGGCTCCCTGCGGTGAGCCGGTCCATACGTCGGCGATTACCGGGAAGAGTCCCGGATCGTCCTGGGCGTAAATGTACATGGCCTGGCCGATGCCACGCAGGTTCGCGGAGCAGACCGTCCGCTTGGACAGCTCGCGGGCCCGCGACAGGCTGGGCAAAAGGATCGAGATCAATAGGGCGATGATGGCGATGACCACCAGCAGCTCGATCAGGGTGAAGGCTTGTAGTTTTTTCCGAATCCTTTGCATGGTTCAAAACTCCTCTGGGCAACGTCCTTGTGCCTGACCCGGATCTACGTCTGGCAGGCCGATGGGACTCAAAACAATGGGATAAGACCTCTTCGATAGCGTCGCGTGACGCCACGCGATCAACGCGACTGGGCCTCGCCAGAGCAACCGATCATCGCGTGCGGAGGAGTTGCCCGTCCCTTCGCACGATTACTTCAATTGCCTCAGGAAAATCCCGGCAACCCAATGCCGAGGGCCTCAGGCAACGAATAAGAGACAATTCTCGTTCGCGCGTTTATTCGCGCGGTTGGCGGCGAACGTCGGCTAGCAACAGGCGGCCTTGCCGTCCAAGCGAACCGAGATCACCCAAGTTGGGCCACCCCTATTGGGCAGCGTGTGGCAGGAGTACGAGGCACGATCTTGAAGATTGACTCGCGGGCACCAAGCCCCCGCGCGGGCACTAATGAGGGAAATCAGGAATGATAGCTACTAATCGTTTGCCAAGTCCCAGTCACACTGTCATTGGTGGAAACCGACCATCGGAACCCACCTTTTCCTATTATATCGTACACCAAGAACGCTTCCTGTCAACCCTTTTTGGGACTAAAACGAGAGTTTCGTCTCAAATCGTAATCAGGGTCGCTTGCACCCGCTCGGCGTCGGCGTGACCGATTCCCATGCGGGCCGCGGAGGCGAGGAACTTCGGGATGGCGGCGCCGGGAAGCAGGGGGTTCAAGCCGTGTAAGGCCCTGATTTCATTGAGGATACCGAAGCCGAGGGCATCGCAGGCGACGGGATCGCGACTCAGTAGGAGTTCTCCCGCCGCGTGGATATCGGCGGCGCCAGCTTCCGGCCCCCCGTTGTAAACGACCTTCATCGCATTGAGGACATTGAGCCGCAGCCGGCTCCGGAGGGGCTGAGAAGCGACGATTTCTGCGATCGCAGGGTCGCAGCCGGCCGCGTGGAAACGGGAGGGGTGGCGAATCAGGCCGTGCGAAAGATTTTTCAAGCAACCGGTCATGGTCGCCAGATGGTGGGTCTTGAGGAACGGGATGTTGATCACGGCGGTGGCTTGGTCGAGTGCGGCGATAAACGAATCCCGCCCGCTGACGCCGAAGTGGACTTCTTCACCCTGCCAACGAAGGTCCGCCGGCCGGGTTTGGCGAACGAGTCGAAGATCATCGCCGCCGACTTCCAGGACCATGATTTGTTCTGGGCGCCAACCGGCGGATTGGAGCGAGAGGACCAATTCCCGGGCCAGCGGCGGCGTGGTACCGAGGCGCTCGGCGGCGGATTGATTGAATTTCAACAGGATCGTGTCATCGGGCCGCAGAAGACGATGCCAGGCGTCAGCGACCACACCGGTGTCCGCGAGGGCGCAGAGTCCTTTGATAAGACTTTCCCGTAGGAGCGTGGGATTGACGCCGTGCGCGGAGACCAGCCGCTTCGATGTGACGCGAAGGACCCGTGAAGCGTCGCCGAGAGCCGTTTTTGAGGAAGCTTCGCCTCCGGATACAATCGCCTGCGCCAGAAGCCTCGTCGAGTCGGGAAGCGCCAATGCCGCGGCGGACGATGCCGCGAGGCGCAGGAAGTCGCGGCGCGATTTGTGCCGCGCCGGATGCGGCGGAGGTCGGCTTTGATCGGATGAGTGCACGCTGTCCGCCCTGGGGCCTCGATTGTTTATCGACGCCCCGTGCCGGTCGCGCTTACCAGGAAAGCGGTTTGTCGATGCCCGCCAGTGAGAGAAGCCGAGCTGAACGCCTCCGATCGTCGTATCAAGCGGCGGGTCAAGGTCAGGTTTTCACGTTCTGGGAATCACTCGACGAGCGTGAGCGATCGGAGCTGCTGGACGATTTGGAGGGCGTAAACACGGCGGAACTTTCCGCATTGTCCGCGATGGCCGCATCGACCGATCATCGCCACCCGACGGCGGAGATTGAGCCGGCCGAGGTCGTTTCATGGCAGGACGTCTCCAACGAAACGATCGAATTGGGGCGCCAGGCGTTGGCGAAGGGGAGCGTGGCGGCCCTGACGGTCGCGGGCGGACAGGGGACCCGGCTGGGCCTGGACGGCCCCAAGGGGGCGCTGCCGATTTCGCCCGTGCGGGGCAAGACGCTGTTTCAACTCTTCGCGGAGTTCATCGCGGCGACCGATCGTCGTTACGGCTGCGCGACCACGTGGTACGTCATGACGAGTCCGGCGAACGATGCGCAGACGCGCGCGTTCTTCGCGGCGAATCAATACTTTGGGCTGTCGTCGGAGCGGATCCGGTTCTTCAAGCAGGGCGTGATGCCAGCGTTCGACCCTGGCGGCAAAATCCTTCTGGACCAACCGCATCGCCTGGCGCTCTCGCCGGACGGTCACGGGGGGACGCTCCTGGCGCTGGCCCATGGCGGGATGCTGGCCGACATGGTGGCGCGGGGCGTCGAGCAGATCAGTTATTTCCAGGTCGACAACCCGCTCGTGGCCTGCCTCGATCCGGCCTTCATCGGGCTGCACGTTTCGGCCGGCGCGGAAATGTCGAGCAAGTCGGTGCCCAAGGCGGATGATCTGGAAAAGGTGGGCAACTTTGTCCGCGTGAATGGCAAGGCCGCCGTCATCGAGTATTCGGATCTCCCGCCGACGCTGGGCCATGCAAAAAACCCGGACGGAACTCGCCGTTTTAACGCGGCGAACATCGCGGTTCACCTTCTGTCCCGGCGATTTGTCGAGCGGCTGACGGAGAACCCGGCGTCGTTTGCCCTGCCGTGGCATCGCGCCGAGAAGAAAGTGCCTTACATGGATTTGTCGAGCGGTCGCCGGGTTCATCCCGAACGGCCCAATGCAATCAAGCTCGAATCCTTCATCTTCGACGCCTTGCCCCTGGCGAATCGGACCGTCACGCTGGAGACCTCGCGCGAGGAGGAGTTCAGCCCGGTGAAGAACCCGACCGGCGTCGATTCGATCGAGACGGCGCAGCGCGATATGTCGCGGCGGGCGGCGCGGTGGATGGCCTCGGCGGGGTACGCGATTCCCCGCCGGGCGGACGGCGAGCCCGACGGACGATTTGAAATCAGCCCGCTGGTGGCGTTGGATGCGACGCAATTGACGGAACAACCTCGGCCCGCGCGGTCGATATCCGCCGGCGAAAGTGTCTATCTTGGATAAACCCCACGTGCCCAGCGAACCGCCACCCACACCTCGTTCCGATGACGGGGAGACGAGCGCATCGAAGGCGCGGTCCATCGCCGGGCCCTGTGCGATGGCCTTCATTGCGGGCGGCAGCGTCATGATCCTGGAGCTGCTGGCATTTCGCCTGATCGCACGCCATCTGGGCAGCTCGAATTACACCGTGACGGCCATCATTGGCGTCGTTCTCGGCGGACTGGCGGCGGGAAACTTCCTGGGTGGCTATTTGGCGGATCGATTTCGGCTGGGAAGATTGCTTTCCCTGCTTTTCGTCCTTTCGTCGGCCGCCTGCTTTGCGGTGCCCGTGGTTAACCATCTGGTCGGCGAGTGGACGGCGCTGTTCTATTTGTCGTGGCCGAAGCGGATTGCGGCTCATGTCACCCTCACGTTTCTTGTACCTTCCGTCGTGCTGGGCACGATCGGGCCGGTCGTCGCCAAGATGGCCCTGCTGCGCAGCATCCATGTCGGTCGAACCGTCGGCAGCGTGTACGCCCTCGGCGCGTTGGGGAGCATCGTCGGCACGTTCGCCTGCGGTTTCCTGCTCATTCCCAATTTCGGAAACCACGCCGTCATTCAGTGTCTCGGCGGTCTGCTCGCGGGGATGGCGATCGTCAGCGGCACCCGTGAGTGGCTGCCGTACGGGTGGGGCGGCGCGGCCATTGTGCTGATGGCGATCGGGCTGGCGCCGTGGCCGTGGGCCCGGACCGTCGGTGCGGATTGGGGGATGCGCGAGTCGATCACGCCGCTCGTCCTCTTCGACGCCGACAGTGAATACGGCCATGTCCGCGTCGAGCAATCGCACGAAGTCCCCGGACTGCGGTTGATGATCCTGGACAAGCTCGACCACAGTTACGTCAATTTGCATCGCCCGGAAGATTTGCTCTACAGCTATGAACGCGTTTATTCCGCCATCACGGATCATGTCGCCGGATCGCGCGACGCCGTACGGGCACTGATCCTGGGCGGCGGGGGGTATACCCACCCGCGCCACATCCTCCGCCGTCGACCGCACAGCTTTGTGGAAGTGGCGGAAATCGACCCCGTCGTGACCGAGGCCGCCATGGTCGCCTTCGGCCTCACGCCCGATCCGCGGATGAAAATCGTTCACCTCGATGCGAGGCAGCACCTCGCGGATTTGCTTCGCAGGAAGCCGGTCCCGCGATTCGATTTCGTATTTCTCGATGCGGTCAATGACTTCAACGTCCCGTTCCACCTCACGACGCTCGAGTGTCAGCGCATGATCGATTCTCTGCTCACGCCGGACGGTGTGTTTCTCATGACGCTGATCGACGTGATGGAGGTCGGCGGGTTTCTGGGCTCCACCCTCAAGACTCTGCGCGAGACGTTTCCGTACTGCGAATGTTTTTGCGCGGGCGTGCGCGGCGGAGTCCTCAATCCGTCCGGTCGGTACACGTTCGTCATCGCGTCCTCGAAGAAAGACTGGCAACTGAACAGGCTGGCGCTGGCCGCCGATCTGGAGGCGCTGCGGCTGACCGATGAACAAAAGAACGACCTCATCGGCCGGCCCGAAGCGATCGTCCTGACGGATGATCACGCCCCGGTGGAGCACCTGCTGCTCGGAGTCGTGCAACGGATGGGCCAGGGCCGTGCCGTTCACGAGGCGGCGATGAAATACCACCAGCGCGGCAACGCGCTGGCGTCGCTGGGCCGCCCTGCCGAGGCCATCGAAGCGTATCAGAAGGCGCTGGAGTTGGAGCCCTCGCACTACGACGCGCACATGGGGATCGGACTGGCCGCCAAGGAGCTGCGCCGATTCGACGAAGCGATTGCGGCCTTTGAGACGGCCTCCCGGCTGCGGCCGGAAATGCCGAGCCCCGTCATCAACCTGGGCGGAATCCACATGCTGCGCCACGATTATGCTTCTGCCGTCGCGGCGTACGAACGGGCGGTCACGATCGATTCGAGCTATGCCCCGAGTCACAATGCGCTGGGCATGGCCCTCGCCAATCTCGGACGGCTCGACGACGCGCGGGCGGCGTTTCGCAAGGCGCTCGAACTTAATTCCTCGTATGAAGAGGCGCGGAGCAATCTCGCGCGGGTGGAGGCGGCGATGAAGGGCTCGCCCGCCAGCGCTCCGTCGTCTCCAATGCCGTAGCATCAGGATGGCGATGAGTTGTGGGCTGCGCGGGCCCGGTGGGCCGGGGAGAGCGAAAAGGGGAAGGGGGTTCCCGGCCCCGGGGCCGCCGCAGGTCGCATCGTCGGGTCGCCGTGGCGACCCGCCCGAGAAGTAGGCACGTTCCGGCCCGGTCAGCGATTCAGGCCGACGATTTCGCCGTTGCGGATGATGACGTCCAGACCGTTCCACGCCGCCGAGAGGCGAACGAACGCCCCACTCCAACAGAGCAGCGCGACGCAGCAGGCGGCGGCGACTTCGATCGCGCCCACCAGGTACATCGCCGAATCCCGGTTTGCCCGGATGCGATTCCAACTTGTTCTGGCAAGGGTCATGGCACAGTCCTCCCGAATCGCCGGCATCCCCTGATGCCGGGGCGTTCATGCGGTAGTTCGCAGGAGGGGCCAGGTTTCTGTCACGGGAAATCGACCTTTTTTCGGGGGGCCGCGGGGTTTGAGGAGATTGGAAGTCTTCATATAATCGCGCGGGGTCGGAATCGAATCCCGGTCAGGGCTTTTGTCAGCGTGGAGGCGTATCGTGGCATCACTTGTCGTGATTGACGGACCGGAAAAGGGGAAGTCGTTTGCGCTGGGTCAATCGAACCTGGTGATGATCGGCCGCGATCACAGTTGCACTTTTCAGATCATGGATCCGCGGCTTTCTCGCCTGCACCTCCAAATCAAACTGTTGGACACCGGCAGCCGTCACGCGGCGATCGACTTTCAAAGCTCCAACGGCGTTTTTGTGAATGACAGCCGAATCGCGGCCGAAACGCCGCTGTCCGCCGGCGACATCATTCGAATCGGCGATACAGTGATGGTCTATTCCGGCGAGAACGATCCGAAGGCGGTGTCGATCGAAGAGCATTTGCGCCGGTTGCGCCAGGGCGCCATGACCACGCAACTCGGCAGTTAACGTCGATCGAAAGCGGCGGATTTCTGCGTTCGGATTCCCGTTGATGTGAGTTCCACGATGCGCACCTGCTCCACCTGTTCGCGGCAGATTCCCGAGGACAGCCAAGTATGTCCGTACTGCAGCGCCGCGGTGGACACCGATCATGGCACTCTGACGAGCCAAAAAAAGGCGGTGGGCTCGCTTGCGGGAGCGCCGACGGTTCGCGCGACCGAATCCGTCGACTCCGATCTCATCCCCCACGGCCAATTCCTGCCGGGCACAAGGCTCGTCGAGCGGTACCGCGTGGTCAGCATGCTTGGCAAGGGGGGAATGGGTGAAGTGTATCGAGCCGACGACCTGGAACTCGGCCAGTCGGTGGCGTTGAAGTTTCTGCCGCCGGAGTTCGCCAGCGATCCGCGCAGGTTGGAGCATTTTCGCAGAGAGGTCCGCATCGCCCGGCAGATCGCCCATCCCAATGTCTGCCGCGTTTATGACATCGCCCAGGTCGAGGGGCGTTATTTTCTGTCGATGGAGTACGTCGATGGCGAGGATCTGGCGGCGGTGTTGCGGCGCATGGGGCGGCCGTCGAAAGAAAAGGCGGTCGAGATTGCGCGGCAATTGTGCGCAGGGTTGGCGGCCGCGCATGCGAACGACGTGCTGCACCGTGACCTCAAGCCCGCCAACGTGATGATCGACGGCCGCGGCCGCGTGCGGATCACCGACTTCGGGCTCGCCGGCTTGGCCGACACTTTTCATTCGGGCGAGATTCGCGCCGGGACGCCGGCCTATATGGCTCCCGAGCAACTGAGCGGCAAGGACGTCTCGGTCCGCAGCGATCTCTATGCCCTGGGACTGGTGCTCTTTGAGGTGTTCACGGGTCGGCGTTTGTATGACAGCAATTCCATCGCGGAGTTGCAGATGATGCACGACAGTGGATCGCGGGCCACGCCCTCCAGCTTCGTCGGCGATATCGACCCGGCGGTCGAGCGAGTCATCGAGCAGTGTTTGGAGAAGGACCCTCACCGCCGCCCGCCCTCGGCGATGGCCGTCGCGGCGGCGCTGCCTGGCGGCGATCCGCTCGCCGCAGCGCTGGCCGCGGGAGAAACGCCGTCGCCGGAACTGGTGGCTGCAGCGGGATCATCCGAGGGAATGCACCCCGTCGCCGCGATTGCCTGCTTCCTGCTGATTGTCGGCGGTACGTTGGCGATGGTACCGCTTAACAAGTCCAATTCAACCGTTCGAATTGTGCCATTGCCCAAACCGCCGCCGGTGCTGGCCGATCGCGCGGCGGAAATTCTCACAAGGCTCGGACATCGCGGAGTGGTGGCCGATACATCGCACGGTTTCGGCTCATCGTTGGACTACTTCGATCATGTCCGAAAATCAGACAAGTCCACGACGCGATGGGACCAGTTGGCCAACGTCCGGCCGTCGCCTGTTTACTTCTGGTATCGTCAGAGTCCTCGCGCACTCGCTCCCGCGTCGTCCGAGGACTGGGTCAGCGAAAGCGACCCTCCCTTACAAACTTCAGGGATGGCGTCGGTGCGGACCGATCCGTTGGGGCGATTGACTCAACTCCAGGTGGTGCCACCGGAGCGCGAGAAAGAACCCCCGACGACGGCTCCCGCGGCGTCGGTGGATTGGTCCCTGCTATTCTCGGAGGCCCAGATTGAGCAGGAGAAATTCTCTCGCGTCGCCCCTCGCTGGTCGCCGGAGGTCTATTGCGACGAGAGCGCCGCCTGGGAAGGTCATTTCGCGAATCAGTCCGACGTTCCCATTCGACTTGAGGCCGGGGCCTACCGGGGGAAGCCGACCTATTTCAGGATAATCGGACCGTGGACGAAACCTTCCCGCATGGATGAAGAGGAGCTCCCACCCGGACAATACGTGGGCCAATTCGTTTCCTTCGGCATTCTCGCGTTGCTGCTTCTGGGCGGTGTCTTTATGGCCCAGCGTAATCTGAGACTCCGCCGCGCGGATCGGGCCGGCGCCAATCGCCTGGCGATCGCCTTCTTTTGTTTGCTGTCGATGAGTTGGCTGCTGCTCTGCGACCACGTGCCTGAATTTATGTTCGAGTTCCAGCGCCTTCGATTCCAAATCGGCCTGGCCCTCCTGACCGCGGCCATCGTGTGGCTTTGGTACGTCGGCCTGGAACCCTATGTCCGTCGCCGATGGCCTCACGTGCTGGTTTCCTGGAGCCGTTTGCTCGGCGGCCGGCTCCGTGATCCCTTGGTGGGGCGCGATATCCTGGTGGGAGGCCTATTCGCCGTTGGACTCTCAGCCCTTGGCGTGCTTGAGAGTCACGCCCTTGGGTGGTTCGTCAAGGCGACGGCGGCCCCGTTCTTCTGGCAATGGACCACACTCCGCGGGCCGCGATTTCAGATTGGACAAGTTCTCGAGTCAACTTTCTCCGTATTCTTCGCCATGCTGGTTCTCTTCCTCTTTCTTGGCGTGTGGATGCTACTGAGAAAACAGGGGCTGGCGCTACTTTTCCTGATCGGCCTGTTCGCCATCACCGAAGTCTTATATGCACCAGCCGATTCGTCGCGCGTCACGACCATTGCATCCGTTGTCGGGGCGTGCATGTGGTTCCTGATCCAGTTGATCGTGCTGCTGCGGTTCGGCCTGCTCGCGTCGGTGTTTGCCTGGTTTTTCATGAGGAATTGCGTTTGGCCCGCCGCGGTCGGACTCAGCGGTTGGCAGTCCGGAGGCTCGTGGCTCGCGCTGATTTTCGTCACGGCCATCGCGGGTTACGGCTGTGTCGTCGCCATGGGGGGCCGGCCGTTGTTCAGAGATGAACTCGCTGAGACATGAGGAGTCGCCGACGAGAGGCGGATCGTCGCTGGACTTACCCTATCCCACCACTTATAGTGCCTGCGGTTGGTACGACGGATCGAGTTTCTGATCTGGGGTAAAGGGCCTCACCTCCAGTGGAATGCTCATCCGCCTAACCCGCCTTTTGGTCCACTGGAGCGGACCCTTTCTTCTTTGACCCCGGAAAGCAAAAGAAGGGGTTGATCAGGCCCATGTTGGGAATGGAGGCCCAAGGCTGACCCTTCCCTTCCACACGATTCCTATTCTCCATGCAAAGCTCTTCAGCGTTCCTCGATCTGCGACTGCCTCCAGCGTCCGAGCCCGAACTGGCCACACTGCCCGGCATCTCTGCGGGCACCTGGATCGCCAATCTTCTCGCCATCATCCTGCCGTTTCTCGCCGTCATTGCGGCCATCGTGCTCCTGTGGGGGCCGGGGTTCAGTTGGCTGCAGCTCGGCCTGCTGGTAGGGATGTACTCGGCCACGGCCATCGGCGTTACGGTCGGATTTCATCGCCTGCTCACCCATCGCGCCTTCGAGACGATCGCGCCGATCAAGGGCTTTTTCGCGATTCTCGGATCGATGGCGGTACAGGGACCGGTGCTTGACTGGGTGGCTATTCATCGGCGGCACCATCAGCACAGCGACCGACCGGACGATCCGCATTCGCCGCACCAGCACGGCGAGGGATTCTGGGGGCTGATTCGCGGGATATGGCACTCGCACGTCGGCTGGCTGTTTGATGCACATCCGGCAAACCTGGTGCGTTACATCGGCGACTTTCGCGAAGATCGGCTGATCCAATTCGTGAACCGGTCGTTCGTTCTCTGGGTAGCGATGGGGCTGTTGCTCCCGGCGATCATCGGCGGGCTGGTGACGATGACGTGGATGGGGGCGCTGCTTGGGCTCATCTGGGGCGGTCTGGTGCGCGTTTTTCTCGTGCATCATGTGACATGGAGCATCAACTCGGCGTGTCATATCTGGGGCAGCCGGCCGTTTCGGTGCGGGGATCACAGTCGCAACAATTTCATCTTCGGCGTACTCGCCTGGGGCGAGGGGTGGCACAATAACCACCATGCATTTCCCACGTCCGCGCGGCATGGCCTGCGGTGGTGGGAGTTCGATGCGAGCTACCTGGTTATTCGACTCCTCAAGCTGTTTGGTCTGGCGTGGGAGGTACGCCAACCGTCGCGTGAGACGATTGCGCAAAAACTGGCGGCGCAGAATGCGGGCTAGCTTTCGCGCTCAATCGGTCGGGAGACCGGCGCGATTTCACATCTTCGAGCAATTCGAGACCGCCGTCGCGCGTGGCGTGGGATGCAGCAAGGCAAGATGACCAGACAACTGGGAGATTGACAATCTTCCTGGTCGTAATTTCCCTCGGAACGATTCCTACCCTTCCCTCGCGCGCTTGGCTCGAAAAACGGCGTTTCCAGCCAAATCCGCGGGGTTTCAAATAGAGAAACCTTTTGTTACTGGACTTTCCCTATCCCCCCACTTACATTGCCTCTGGTTGGTTCGACGACCGAGTTTTTCGCCGGCGACTTGCTCTTCGTTTTCACGTCCCTGCTTCTGCTCTCTCGCCCATCCCACCTTGTGGTCCAGAACCATGGACTCTTTCTATCTTGACCCGGAAAGCAAAAAAACGGGTCGATCGGCCCACGAAGTAAAGGAATTTTCTTATGGGCAAGAAGTTGTATGTCGGGAATCTGGGTTTTGGCGTGAGTGACTCGGACCTCCAGCAGTTGTTTTCACCTCATGGCAGCATCGTGAGTGCACAGGTGATCATGGATCGCGACTCCGGGCAGAGCAAAGGATTTGGATTCGTCGAAATGGGCTCCGACGCGGAGGCTCAGGCCGCCATCACCGCCCTGGATACGACGCAGCATGGCGGACGGGCGCTCAAGGTCAACGAAGCCAAGCCGCGGGAAAGTCGTCCGGGCGGCGCCCGCTAGGTATCGGGAGAGAAACTCACTGAACGGAACATGGAAAGGGAAGGCCGATGGGTCGTCCCTTTCCATCATTTTTTGCCTTTGAGGAAGAAATGCAAAACCTTGCATCGACCCTGAGCCTTCCGCCGTCCGCCGCGCTTGACATTGACGAATCGCCGCTGCACACCCTCCCGTGGAGCACCTGGCTCATTAACCTGCTGGCGATTGTCATACCGTTTCTTGCCCTCATTGCCGCGATCGTGCTTTCGTGGGGGTACGGCTTCAGTTGGATCCAATTGGGGCTTTTCTTCGGCATGAGCGTTACCACCGGTCTCGGAATCACCATTGGTTTTCACCGCTTTTTTACCCATCGCGCGTTCGAAACAACGCGTACCGTCAAATGCCTCCTGGCGATCGCGGGCTCGATGGCGGTTCAGGGCCCGGTGTTGGAATGGGTGGCGACGCACCGGCGGCACCATCAGCACAGCGATCATGAGGAAGACCCCCATTCCCCCCATCAGCACGGCGGAGGATTCTGGGGGCTCCTAAGCGGAATCTGGCACTCGCACGTCGGCTGGCTTTTCGAGCCCAACCCGCCCGATCTGATGCGCTATGTCGGCGACTTTCGCAACGATCGACCGATCCAGTTCATCAATCGGCACTTTACTTTCTGGGTGACGATCGGTCTGTTGTTGCCGGCGCTGCTCGGCGGTGTCCTGACGATGTCGTGGATGGGCGCGCTGCTCGGCTTTATCTGGGGTGGGCTGGTGCGGGTGTTTCTCGTGCACCATATCACCTGGAGCATCAACTCGGCGTGTCATATTTGGGGCAGTCGGCCCTTTCGCAGCGGGGACCAGAGCCGGAACAACGTGATCTTCGGATTGCTCGGCTGGGGCGAGGGTTGGCATAACAACCATCATGCATTTCCCACGTCCGCGCGGCATGGGCTGCGGTGGTGGGAGATCGATGCCAGCTACCTGGTCATCCGGGTCCTGAAGCTGCTGGGTCTGGCGTGGGAGGTACGTCTGCCTTCGCGCGAGTCGATTGCGCAGAAGCTGGCGATGCAACAGTAGTTCGTCCCCGACCGATACGGTGGAAAAACTGCGTGGGGGCCATCACGGCGGAAACTGGAAGTCGACGATCTCCATTTCAACGGAGCGGCGGTTGTTCCATTCGTTGACGATCGGGCGGAATGCGGCGCGGCAGCGGCGGTGGTCGAGGAGATTGCCGCGGAGCGGGGCTTGACCGAAGGCGATGCCTTTGCACTGGCGGCGGCCCTGGGCGAGCGTGACTTGCAGGTGAGTCCCACTTGAACCAACCACGCGCGGTTCGCCGACGACTTCGAGCCAGTCCGTAGCCAGTCGCGCCGGGGGGTTGCCCGCGCCGCAGGGTTCGAGGCGGTCCAGGTCGGCGACGAGCGATTCGTCGAGATGGTCCAGACTCACGAGATCATCGAGGCGGAGTTGGGGCCGCAGGTCGGCGGGGGTGAGCAGTTGGGCGGCGCGGGCCTGAAACGCCTCGCGAAAGGCGTCGATGCAGGACGCGTCGATGCGCAGACCCGCGGCCATCGCGTGGCCACCGCAGGTGAGCAGGTGATCACGGCATTCGTTCAGCGCGGCGGTCAGGGGGAAGTTGCGAATGCTGCGGGCGGAGCCCTGGCCGACGCCGTTTTCGACGGCGATGAGGACGGCGGGGCGACCGTAGGTCTCGACGATCCTGCTGGCGACGATCCCGATGATGCCCGCGTGCCAGCCGGGCGCGGCGAGGACGATGGCGCGGACGGCGTCGTCGTTCTGTCGCTGGTCGAGGACCATCTGCTTGGCCTGGGCGACGATTTCGCGTTCGACGGATTGGCGCTTGCGGTTCTGCTCGTCGAGGTTGCGGGCGATCGTCGCGGCCTCGTCGGCGCCCGCGCGGGTGAGCAGCTCGACGGCGAGGCGGGCGTGGCCCATGCGGCCGATGGCGTTCAGGCGCGGCGCGAGTTTGAAACCGATGTCGAACCCGCCGAGCTTCTTGCCGAGAAGCCCCGAGGTCTTCAGGAGGGCCTGCACGCCGAGGATGCGGCTTTGCGGCAGACCGAGGAGACCGTGGTGTGCGATGATGCGATTCTCGCCGATGAGCGGGACAATGTCGGCGACGGTGCCGAGCGCGGCGAGACCGATGGCGTCGACGAGAAAGTCGCGGAATTCAGGTGGGACTTTTGTGGAGCCGCAGTAGCGTTGGGCGATGGCCCAGGCGAGTTTGAGGGCGACGCCGGCGCCGCTGAGGTGGGGGTTGGAATAGGGCGGGTCGCCGTCTTGCGCGAGATCGGGGTGGACGAGCAGGGCGTCGGGCAATTGTGGTCGGCCGTCCGCGCCGATTTTCGGCTGATGGTGATCCGTGATGATGAGTTCGACGCCGCGCTGGCGGGCGAGGGCGGCGGGTTCGATGGCGGTCACGCCGCAGTCGATGGAGACGATCAGTTGCGCGCCTTCGTTGGCGAGCTTGTCCAACGCGGAGGGGCTGAGACCGTAGCCCTCTTCCATGCGGTCGGGGATATAGAAGGCGGGATCGGCCCCGGCGAGGCGGAGGCAGTGCCAGAGGATGGCGACGCCAGTCACGCCGTCGACGTCGTAGTCGCCGTAGAGGACGATTTTCCAGCCGGAACGGATGGCCTCAACGATGCGGTCGGCGGCGCGGAGGGTGGCGGGAAAGGTCTCCGGGGGCGGCAGGTCGGCGATGGCGGGTTTGAGGAATTGGCGGGCAGCCGCGACTTCGCTGACGCCGCGGATGCAGAGTATCTGGGCGGCGATGGGGGAGATACGGAGCGCGGTGGCAAGGGCGTCACGTCCTTGTGCCGGCGGGGCGATGACCCAATCCTTGGGCATAACTGGGGTCCTTGCGGGGCGTTGCGTTCCGAAGCGCGACAGAGCATGGTACGCTGGAGGAGCGTGGGGATACAAGGTTCGGCGCCATGACCAGGATCAAGATATGCGGGATCACGCGGGCACAGGACGCGGTCGCCTGCGCCGAGGCTGGGGCAGACGCGATCGGGCTCGTCTTTGCCAAGTCGCCGCGGCAGGTGACGCTTCGGAAGGCGAAGTGGATCGCCGCGGAAGTGCCGCCCTTTGTGTCGATTGTGGGCGTGTTTGCCAATGCCAATGTGCCGACGATTTTCAATGCTGTACTTGAGGTGGGGCTAAGCGAGGTTCAGCTCCACGGCGAGGAGTCGCTGTCGCTCGCCACGGCGCTGGGCGGATTGCGCGTCGTGAAGGCTCTCCGGGTCCGTAACAAGACTTTTATCGACGACATGCAGAAGTTTGCGAAGGCGGGCGTGAGCGGCGTTTTGTTGGACGCGTTTTCGCCGACCGCGCGCGGCGGCAGCGGGCGGCGTTTCGACTGGGACCTTGTGGCGGGGGCGCGCGAAGCCGGGGCCCTCGATGGCGCGCCGCCGATCATCCTCGCCGGCGGGTTGACGCCGCAGAATGTGCGGTCCGCCGTCCGCCGGCTGCGTCCCTGGGGCGTGGACGTCTCGACCGGCGTGGAGACGAGTCCCGGGGTGAAGTCGGCGGAGAAAATCTCGCGATTTGTTGCGGCGGTACGCTCGGCATCCGATGGCGCAAAGTAGGGGCTTGTCGCCGCGAAAGCTGATACTTAGACTTGCGGGCATGATGAAGAGACAATCGTATCGGTGGTTCCTGTTCGGTGCAGCGGCGCTCGCGACGGCGGGATGTTCGACCGGAAAAGAGCAACGCGGTCAGGTTGCCGAGGATTTCCGGTTGGTCAGCCTTAACGGCACGATCGTGAGCCTGTCGGAACATCGCGGGAACGTCGTGCTGCTGGGTTTCTGGGCGGTCGGGTGAGGGCCCTGCCGTGCGGAGGCTCCGCACCTCAAGGCGCTGCATGAGAAGTACGCTGATCGTGGGTTGCGGATCGTCGCCGTGAATGCATGGGACGAGCCGAAGGATCGCGTGGCGAAATTCGTGGCCGACCAAAAACTGCCGTACACGATCCTGATGAATGGCGGCTCGCTCTACAAAAAGAGTTACGGCGGCGGCGGAATTCCCAAGACTTATCTGCTTAATCGCGAGGGAAAGATCTCCTCGTCGCATCTCGGCTGGGGGCCGGGCGATGAGGAAAAACTGGCGGCGGAGATAGAGGCATTGCTGAAGTCCTGAGCGCATAGCCGATGCGCTCTGGCAGCCCTTCGGATGTCCTTCCTCGCGTGAGTCCGCGTTTCTCCTATAATTCTGCGGTAGTTTGACCACGCTGCGTTTGTGGCTGCGTGGAGGAAAGCGCCTTGGAGACGGCAACTCTTACGATTAGCGTCAATGGCGAGCGTCAGGGGCTAACGGTGCCCGCCAGCGTGGCCGCGCTCGTTGAATTACGCGGGCCGCGGCCGCCGTTTGCCGTGGAGGTGAACAAGCGGCTGGTGCGGCGCGGGGATTATGCGGCGACGGAGCTGCATGAGGGGGATGTCGTGGAAATCGTGACCCTGGTAGGGGGAGGATAGAGCGAGCGATGGATCCGAAACCTTTGAAGATCGGCCAGCAGAGTTTTCGCTCGCGGTTGTTCGTGGGCACCGGCAAGTACGCGACGTATGAACTGATGCGCGAATGTCTGGAGGCGAGCCGGTGCGAAGTCGTGACGGTCGCGGTGCGGCGCGAGCGACTGTACGACGCCCAGCAGCGAAGCCTGCTCGAATTCATCGATACGACGCGGTACACGATCCTGCCGAATACGGCGGGGTGTTTTACGGCGGACGATGCGGTGCGGGTGGCGCGGCTGGGGCGGGAGATTCTGGAACAGTTGAACAACGCCGGCGCGGCTTGGGTCAAGCTGGAGGTCTTGCACGACAAGAAGACGCTCCTGCCCGATCCTCTCGCGACGCTGGAGGCGACACGTGAGCTGATCAAGGACGGGTTTTCGGTGCTCGTTTATACGAGCGACGACGTGGCGGCGGCCTGCCGGTTGAAGGAGGCGGGGGCGGCGAGCGTCATGCCCGCAGGCAGCCCGATTGGCAGCGGGCAGGGCGTGCTCAACCCCAACAATATTCGCATCATTCTGGAGATGCTCAAGGAGGGTGATCCCGATTATCCCGTCATCGTCGATGCGGGAGTGGGTACGGCGAGCGACGTGACGATCGCGATGGAAGTCGGTGCGGACGGTGTGCTGCTCAATACCGGCATCGCCGGCGCGAAGGACCCGGTGGCGATGGCGCGGGCGATGGCGCATGCGCTCGACGCGGGGTATTTGGCTTTTCGGGCGGGGCGGATTCCGAAAAAACTGTACGCGACGGCGAGTTCGCCAATTGACGGTTCGATTGTCTATTGATGAATGAGCGATTCGACGACGGGTCGTGCGGGCGGTAATCTTTGACAAATGGACCGGCGCCGCCGCAATCGCATCTGCACTTGGATCATTATCCTCGGGCTAAGTAACTTCATCGTCTATGCGGTCGTCTATGCGCTGATCGGCGGGGATGCACCCAACGGGTACATCAAGGAGGTCGGGGGGCAGCTCGTCTATTACATCCGCGGGCACTTCGTGCATCGCATGATCGGATACGAGCAGGACGTACCGCGCTGGGTGTGGATTTATAGCTATTTGCACTCGATATCGATTTGGCCGTCGATCGCCGCGGTGCTCCTGGCCATGCTGATGATGGCCCGGCCGCATATCATGGCCACTTACCAGGGGGGCGTCATGAGCGGTCAAACGCTCGTAACGGTCATGGCGACGGTCATCGTCATCGTGACGTCGCTGATCATGACGTCGTTCATTTGGAACTTCGTGCAACTGATTTGAGAGTGCAGACGGCCCATGGCTTTGGTGAAGGAACAGCCCGCTGAACAACTCATTGCGCGGGCGATTCGCAATTACGAGAGCCGACCGCAGCAGGCGGAGATGGCCCGGGCGGTGGGGGAGGCGTTTGAGAACAATCGGCACCTTGTCGTCGAGGCAGGGACGGGTGTCGGGAAGAGTTTCGCGTACCTGGTCCCGGCGATTCAGCGGATCCTCGCGCGGCGGCAGAAGATCGTCATCTCGACATTCACGATTGCCTTGCAGGAGCAACTTATCGAGAAGGACATTCCGGCACTGGCGCGGGTGTTCGACGGGAAGTTCAAGGCGGTGCTGGTGAAGGGACGGCACAATTACCTGGGGTTGCGGCGGCTCATGCAGGCCAGCCGGCGGCAGCAGGCGGTGTTTTCGGGGTCGATGGAGCTGGAGCAGCTTCGCCATATAGAGGACTGGGCGTATGAGACGGGCGACGGATCGCTTTCGGACCTGGACTTTCAACCGTTGCCGCAGCTCTGGCAGCGGGTTCGGAGCGAGAGCAACAACTGCATGGGGAACAAATGCGATTTTTACGAGAAGTGTTTCTATCAGCGGTCACGGCGGGAGGTGGAGGGGGCGGATCTGTTGGTCGTCAACCATGCCCTCTTCTTCGCCGACCTGGCCCTGCGCCGGGCGGAGGTCACCTTCCTGCCCGATTACGACTACGTCATCTTCGACGAAGCCCACAATATTGAGTCCGTGGCGACGGATCATTTCGGGATGGCCGTCTCCAGTCGCCAGGTCCAGCACCTGCTCAACAGCATCTTTAATCCGCGGACGGGGCGCGGGTTTTTGGGCATGATGGATGACGAGCGTACGAATCAGATGGTGACCGACGCGCATCGCAAGGCGGACGCGCTGTTTGATTCGCTGAGTGATTTCGCTGCGGCGCAGCGCGGGTCCGTGCGGGTGGCGCGGGCCGACATCGTGCCGAACGTCCTTTCGAAACCTCTGACGGAGCTCGGCGAGCGACTGCGGGAAATGAAGGGAAAGTTCGATCGGGCCGACGATCAATTCGAATTGGGGAGCCTCGCGGATCGATGCATGGAGACGGCCGGCGCGATCGACGCCTTGCTGACGCAGCGATACCCCGATTATGTGCACTGGCTGGAATCGTCCGAGGAGGCGGATGAAACGCAGCCGGCGGGGCGATTTCGACGCGGGGCCGCTCGAACGCGATCAACGACGTTGCAGGCTGCCCCGCTATCGGTCGATACGATCCTGCGCGACAACCTCTTTGAGAAGACCAAGTCGATTGTGCTGACCAGCGCGACGCTTTCGACCGGGGGCGGGCAGGGGTTCGAGTACATCCGCAAGCGGCTGGGCGTGGCTGAGGCGGATGAACTGCTGCTGGATTCGCCTTTCAATTACAGCGAACAGGCGACGCTGCATATCGAGACGAGCCTGCCGGAGCCGAGCGATCCGGCGTTTCTGGAGGCGGCGAGCAAGAAGATCGAGTCGTACCTGACGCAATCCGAGGGCCGGGCGTTCGTGCTGTTCACCAGCTATTCGGCGATGAACCAGGCCGCCGAGCGGATGGGCGACTTTTTCTCCGAGAGCGGCCTGACGCTGTTTGTGCAGGGGCGCGGGCTGCCGCGCGGGCGGATGATCGAGCGGTTCAAGAAAACGGCCGGCGCGGTCATCTTCGGGACCGATTCGTTCTGGCAGGGCGTTGATGTGCCGGGCGACGCACTGCAAATGGTCATCATCACGAAGCTGCCCTTCACCGTGCCGGATCGACCGCTTTTGGCGGCGCGGTGCGATGCGATCCGCGCGGCGGGGGGAGAGCCGTTCAACCAACTGCAAGTGCCGGAGGCGGTGCTGAAGCTGAAACAGGGATTTGGGCGGTTGATACGATCGAAGACGGATCGGGGGACGGTGGTTATCCTCGATAAGCGGGTAAAGACGAAGGGGTATGGCCGGAAATTTCTGGAAGCGCTGCCGAAGTGCACGGTGGAAGTCCATTGAACTGCGGATTGGGCCGAGAGGAGAATTCCTTTGCGATCAACGTATTTACTTATGGCGCCTCTGTTCGCCTTCATTTGCCCTCTGTCGGCCGCTGACCAGGCGGCGGACCTCCACAAGCTGTTCGATGACTATTGGCAGTTTCGGTTGAAACGCGATCCCGAGCGGGCGACGTATCTGGGGGATCATCGCTACGACGATCGGGTGTATAATTTCAGCGAATTGGCGCGATTGGGCGAATTGGAAATCTATCGCAGGTTCAAGCGCCGGCTCGATGCCATCAACCCTGAACAACTCACCGGTGATGACGCGATCAGCGCGAAGCTCTTCAATCGGACGCTCGTTGAGACGATCGAGCTGGGCGAATACCCCGAGCACCTGATGCCGATCAAGCAGCAGGAGAGCCCACAGATCGCGTGGGGGATGATCCAGACGAACCATCCCTTCAGGACGCCGAGGGATTGCGAGAACTATGCGCTGCGCTTGCGCGGTTTCTCGAAACAGGTGGACGATCTGATTGCGGTCATGGACGAGGGGATCAGGAAAGGCATCGTCCGGCCGAAGATCACCATCGAGCAGGCGCTGCCGCAGTTCGACAATCTGCTGACGGACGATCCGGCCCAATCGGTGCTGGCCGAGCCCGCGAAGAAGCTTACGCCGGAGGCCTGGGACGATACGTCAAGAAACATCATCGTCGAAGCGACGGCCAACGCGATGAAATCGGTCCGCCGGTTGCGGGATTATCTAAAGACGACGTACCTGCCCAAGTGCCGCGACACGGTTGGGTACAGCCATCTGCCGGGCGGGAAGGAGTGGTATCGACGGTTGGCGCGGCATCATACGACGACGGCTCTTTCGCCGGAGACGATTCACCAGATTGGGCTCGACGAACTGGCGCGGATTCACGCCGAAATGCGCAAGATCGCGGCCGAGGTGGGGTTCAAGGGTGATCTCAAGGCGTTCATTTACAAAATGCGGACCGATCCTGCGCAGCACAACAAGACACCCGAGGAGATCATGCGCCGCCATGCGGAAATCCTGAAGCGGAGCGACGCCAATTTGCCGAAGATGTTCGGTGTGCTTCCCAGGACGCCTTGCGAACTCAAGGAGATGGAGCCGTTTCGCGCGGCCGCCGCGCCCGAGGCGTATTACTACAACGCCCCGGACGATGGATCGCGACCGGCGTACTTCTATGTGAACACGTACCTGCCCGAGACGCGGCCGATCTACACGATGGAGGCGTTGGCTTATCACGAAGCCCAGCCGGGCCATCACCTGCAGATCGCCATCGCGCAGGAGAAAAAGGGCTGGCCGGCGTTTCGGCGGTTTGAGCACATCACGGCCTTCATTGAAGGCTGGGCGCTTTACTCTGAGCGACTCGGCTACGACCTCGGCGGCTACAAGGATCCCTATTCCCGGTACGGGCAGCTTACGTTTGATACGTGGCGCTCCAGCCGGCTCGTCGTTGATACCGGCATGCATTATTTCGGCTGGTCGCGGCAGAAAGCGATCGACTTCATGAAGGACAACACGGGCCTTTCTGAGCAGAACATCATCTCGGAAGTGGATCGCTACATCGCCTGGCCGGGACAGGCGCTGGGGTACAAGATCGGCCAACTAGAGATTCTTAAACTGCGGGCGGAGGCGGAGGTGGCGTTGGGGGAACGCTTTGACATCCGATCGTTCCATGATTGCCTGTTGGAGGATGGCTCGGTCCCGCTGGACATGCTTCGGGAAAAGGTCGAAAAATGGATCGCGGTTCAAAAGGCGTATGATCGCCGATGACGCGATCTTGATTCCCATACCCTGCCTCGTAGAATAGAGCGACACGCGCCGGCCGCATTGAAACCTGCCGAATTAAGGGGAATGTCATGCGTAACCACGGGCAGACCGCCCACCTCACCAACCCCATCGACTGCCATCAAGTCGGTCAGGACGTCACCACCGAAGAGCCCGCATCGCACGACCCGAAGAAGTCCAAGGGGCCGGCGATCAACCGTCTATTCAAGGCGTGCACGAAGATGGGGGCGAGCGATGTCCACATGAAGGCCGGGCTGCCGCCGAGCTTTCGCCTCAAGGGCGACATCCGCCGGTCGCAGGAACCGCCGCTCTCCAACGAGGAGATTGAGCGGATGGTCTTCGAGGTGCTGACGGAGACGCAGCAGAAATTTTTCCTGGAGAATGGGGCGCTGGATTTCGCGCATCAGTGCCCGGGACTCGATCGCTTCCGCGTAAACGTCTTTCGCCAGCGGGGCATGACCTCGGTCGCCGCGCGCCGCGTCGTCAAGGACATCCGCAGCTTTGAAGAGCTGTACGTCCCGCCGGTCCTGAAGGAAATCTCCAAATACCATCAGGGGCTGGTCCTGCTGGCGGGCATCACGGGCTCCGGCAAGTCCACCACGATCGCCGCGATGATCAACTACATTAACCACTCGCGGGCTTGTCACATTGTCACCATCGAGGACCCGATCGAGTACATCTTCGAGGACGACAAGGCATTCATTAACCAGCGCGAGATCGGCATCGATGTGAAAAACTTCCATGATGCCTTGAAATATCTCATGCGCGAGGACCCGGACGTCGTGCTCGTCGGGGAGATGCGCGATCGGGAAACATTTGAGGCCGCCGTTCACGCCGCCGAGACGGGCCACTTATGCCTGGGCACCATCCACGCCTCGAGCGCGGCGCAGACGGTCACGCGCATACTCGATCTGTTCCCCGAGGAAGAGCGGGCGCAGGTGCGGCAGGCCATGGTTTTCAACCTCAAGGCGGTAATTTGCCAGAAGCTGTTGCCCAGCATCAAGCCCGAGCGGCCGCGCGTTCCCTGTTGCGAAATCATGATCACGAACGCGATCATCCGGAAGCTGCTGGCCGAAGGCCGGGACTTTGAGATCACCTCCATCCTCAAGTCCTCGACGGAAGAGGGAATGCAGGACTTTACGGAAGCGATCTACCGGCTCCTTCAGGAGGAATACATTGATATCAAGGTGGCGATGGAGGTCGCCCCGAACCCCGATGAATTGAAAATGCGGATGAAGGGGATTCGTTCCAAGTCGGCGGGGATTTTGGCGTAGTGCGGTTTGTTATTGTGCGCCGGGCAGGACGGCCCAGTTGACCTTGCGCGCGAGATTCTGCACGTACGAGGGCCCGGTCGCCTCGCCGTACCATTGCCATTCGCGAATCCGTGCTGCGCCCACGACGTATTCGGCGTGACCGTCGACGAATCCGACGACGGCCGCAGGGCGGAATCGATCGTGCCAGCCGGGTCGGATGCCGGTCCAATAGCCGTCATAGGTTATCCCAAACGCAACGTGGTCACCGACGAGGACCTTCAGGGATGGTTGATTGACCTGGCTCAGGTTGATATCCGTATTGCGATATTTCCAATCGGAGTATTTTCCCTGACACATGATGGGGTTCAGCGGGTAGCTCGTACCGAGTGCGAGAAACACCGAGTCCGTCGTTCCCGTTTGCCCCATTGCGCCGGTATCGCTGGGGCACTCGGCGATCTTCGCCACGCTCGACGATGATTCCGTCAGTTCGAGCCCCAGTTCCCGGTTCACGGGCCGGTTCCAGATATTGCCCAGGGCATTCGGCAGACGGCCGTTCCAACCGAAGTACTGATGACCGTTTTCATAGACGCAGGTTCCGTCCGCGCAATCCGCATTGACCGGGACAATATCGTCGTTGGCGCCGGTGTAGCGAAGGGTCGCGTTGTCGATTTCGCGCAGGTTGGCCTGGCACTTGGTCGTTCGAGCGCGTTGGCGCGCGCCGGAAAGCGAGGGCAAAAGTATGGCAATCAGGACCGAGATAATCGAGATGACCGTGAGCAACTCGATGAGGGTAAAGGCGGGGCGGCGAATGGTTCTGAAGTGGCTCATGGCTTGCCTCCCGATCCGGCCTTGGGTGGGGGGTTCGTCTCTGCTTTGGCTGACGATGCCTTCGAGGTCGGCTGGGTGGTTGGAGGCGTTCGCTTCGTCGTCTCCGGTGTGAAGCGCATGGGTCCGAGGCAGAGTTGTCCGCATTGCGGGCATTTGGGAGGGCCGTTGTTCCACCCCGCTCGAATCGCCGAACCATCCGCGGGACAGTAAAACGTTGTCTGATTCGGCATATCCTCGGACACGCCGGGCCAGAGCAGGAAGCGGGCCATGTAAAGTCCCGCAAATAGGATCACAATAATGCACGCCGTCACGCGTAACGTCCTCAACTTCGGTCGGTCCGCGACCGCCGCATCGTCATAAACGACCGGCGCCGTGGTCGGCTCGTCCGCTTCTTCAAACTCCTCTTCAACAACAACGCCGCGGTCCACCGTCCGGCTCAGGGCCAGAACGGCGGGATGGGCCATCAGGCGCGCCGCCCACGGCCCGATTTTCAGGACGTCCCCATCGTGCAGGACGCCCGACAGAATCCTGGCTTGATTCACCCATGTGCCTTTGGCCTTGTCCCGGGCGGTGTGGCGAACCGCCAACCCGCCGCCTTTCTTGTACGTCAATTCCGCCTGCCGGTCGTCGGCGATGTCCTTTGACAGGACGATCCACGAGCCGTTGGCGCTGCCGATCTTCAGCGGAACCTCCATCGGAATAGGAACCGCCAGCGTTACGGAGCCGTTGTCGCCGCCCACGACGAGCCAATGAATGGGGTCGCCGTTGGAAAACGAGAGCAACGCGCCGCATGCCTTACATCTTAACTGTCGCTTGACGGCGTCCGGCGCAACGGCCTCTTGGTGGCCGCAGGAACAAGAAAACTTGGTCAGCATCTCACACGATCCATGAGCGCCGAGGCAGGCCAGTGCGAACACCCTGCCGGCCCAAGCAATCACTAGTATAATCAAATCAAGCGCTTAGGGCGAATCCGTAGTGCGGCCTTTGGTAGACGTCGGGCTCGTGTTATGCGGAGTATCGGACGGGAGGAATTCGGTTCACGACACGGCAAATTTTTGTTTCCGCGCTCGGCGGTGGACGAGATTTGTTGCCCCAATTCCGGTATCCGCTCTCCAAAGCTCGTTCGATTTCTCAGCCGGAACACCCTTAACTGGCAGTGGAGTCAGAAGTTAGGTATAATCTGAGTCGCGCGTTCGTCTGGTCGTGACGTAGGAGCGGCGCAACAGACTATCTTTGAAGAAAACGGACGGCCCAAAACGCGCTGCCGATTGGTCCGTCAGGAAGAAACATGGCGCGGCTCGAAATTGCATCCCAGGGTCAGACCCACGTCGTCGCCTTCCATGCGCCGCAGATTACCATCGGCCGGCAGGAGGGCAACGACATTGTGCTGGCGGATTCGAAGGCCTCGCGCCGGCACTGCGTCATCGAGCAGAAGAACGGCAACGTTCAGCTTCGAGATCTGGATAGTCATAACGGCACCTGGATCGGCGAGAATCGAATCGTCGAGGCGACGCTGCGCATGGGCGAAGCCTTGCGGATCGGCGACACATACATTCGATTGCTGCCCGACGAGGGCCAAGTCTTCGAGGTGGACGATCAGGCGGTGGTCACGACCGAGGAGGACGTCGAGGTTGAATCGGACGAGGAGGAAGTCCCGTCAAGGTCGCGATTTGATGCCCCGGCGAAGGCAGCAGCGCCGCGCCGCGATGTTCGGCCCCCAGCTCGCGCCGGAGGGGCCGGCGTTCCGCTGACGGGCGGGCCGCTCGCCCGCCAACTAGCGTCGTTGATGCAGGCGTGTCAGGATGTCCCCGAGCCGCCCGACGCGCCGCAAAGCCCAAAGGACATCCGCCTGCTGAACCGCAAGTCGGAACCGATTCTTCAATCCGGTGACACGGCGACAAAATCCGCTGAGGCCCTGGACATGCTTCGGCAGCTACTGTTCGTGGCATTTCGCACGCGGGCGACGGATATCCACATCGAGCCGAAGGCGGAGGTGTTTGCCATCCGGTTTCGCATCGATGGATTGTTGCACGCCGTCGGTGAGATCACCTCGAAGATCGGGCTGACGATTCTCAACGTGATCAAAATCCTGTGCCAAATGGATATCGCCAAGCGGAGCGTGGTCCAGGAGGGCAATTTCGCAGTGGAATTGCCCAGCCGGCGCGTGGATTTTCGCGTCAACCTGACGCCGTCCGTGCACGGGCAGAAGCTCGCGCTACGCTTTCTGGACAAGGGGTCGGTGCCCAGCCATTTCGAGAATCTCGGGATGGACCTCGACGCGGTATCGGAGCTGATGCGAATCTGCGAACAGGACGCCGGGATGATCATCCTGGCCGGTCCGACGGGCAGCGGAAAGACCACGACCCTTTATACGGCGCTGCACAGCATTGACTCCGCGTCCCGGCACATCGTGACGATCGAGGATCCCGTCGAATACGAAATGGCCAACACGACACAAATCACGATTGATCCGCTCCACAATCTCACTTTTGCGTCGGTCCTTTCGTCCGTTCTGCGTCAGGACCCGGACGTGATTCTGGTCGGCGAGATTCGCGACGAGGAAACGGCGCGCATGGCGATGCAGGCGGCGACCACCGGCCACCTGGTCTTTACGACGATTCACGCCCGCGACACGGTCGGTACGGTGTTCCGGCTGTTGGATTTGGGCGTGGAGGCTTTTCTGGTGGCGAACGCCCTGACGATGTGCATCTCTCAGCGCTTGGTTCGCGTCCTTTGTCCCGAGTGCAAACGACCCTACAAGGCCGACTCCGCGCTCATCCGCCGGATGAAGCTGGAGGGCCGGCCGTTTGGATATTTCTACGAGGCCGTCGGCTGCAAACGTTGCATGAATACGGGGTATCGCGGGCGGATGGCCCTCTTTGAGATTCTCCGTTTTACCCCCCAAGTTCGGGACGTGATTCTGGGCGGGCCGACCATTGCCGACCTTCGCAAGGCCGCGGGTGAGTGGATGTTTCATACGCTGGTCGACAGCGGCTACAAGAAGGTCATCGACGGCGTGACCACGGTACAGGAAGTCGAGCGCGTGTCGTCCACGGGCTAGGCGAAGTCGGGGACACTCAGTTTTACATGGCGCTCGTCAATCATCCGGATAGTCTTCGCGAGACCGCCATCGCTCTTGCGGAGATCGGCGGGCAAACGGCCGCGCGATTCTTCGGCAAGGTAATCGCCACCCGAAAGTCCGACGACAGCCCCGTGACGGAGGCCGATCACGCGGCTCAAGAAGCAATTTTGTCGGCGCTGTCCCATCGACATCCGTCGCATTCGATCGTCGTGGAAGAGGACGTGCTTCGGCCGGATCGCCATGCCGCGTTGACGGCGAGCGAGTACTGCTGGATTGTCGATCCGATCGACGGGACCCGGAACTTCAGCCGCGGCGTCAAGGTTTACGCGACCAGCATCGCCGTCATGCATGGCGGCCGACCTGTTGCGGCCGCGATTTACGACGCGACCGCCGATATCGTGTTTTCGGCGTCCCTTGGCGGCGGGGCGTATCGCGGACAAGAGCGGATCCGGTTGCGCGATCGACCGATCGATCGCGACACCACTGTAGCGGTGGGTTCGTTCCGGCGGCGCAGCGTGCCTCAAGCCGTGCGTGGGTGGTTGGACCATTTTCTGCTCCGAAACTTCGGTTCGACGAGCCTGCACTTGGCCTGGGTGGCGACCGGACTGGTCGACGCGGCCTATTCGGCCGAGTGCAAGCTTTGGGATATCGCGGCGGCGGCGCTTTTGATCGAAGAGGCGGGAGGCATCGTGAGCGATCACGCAGACCAATCGATCTGGCCGGTCGATCCTGGCGAGTATGAGGGTCAGGACTTACCGGTCTTAGCCGGCACAAAGACGATGCATGGGCATCTGGTTACGTCGTTGCGCGTGGACACACAGCCGCTGCCTACAGGACTTGGGTAATTGAGCCCGACTTTTGCGGACTTAAAGCTTGACTGAATCGGACGAAATGTGAAGAATAGAGAGGAACCTTCTCTGGGAGGGACGTTCGGTCTGCGCCTAATGAGAGTTCTATTCTCGGGGGGAGTGTGGTCGCGCTCCCTCCAGCCTCGCATTACCGCAAGTCTCCCGTTTGTTGAATGAGGGTAATCATGAAGCGTTCAGCGCTTTTGGTGGTTATTGGCATGCTCGGACTCGGTGTTGTCGCCGCCGTCGTGGCGGACGACCGCGCAGGCCGCGTGGAGCTGGTGAATCCTGAGGGCATTCGACCTGGCGCTTTGGTCTACGTTGAGCAGGGGCCCGCGGTGCGCGGAACCGTCCATGTCGATGGCAGCGAAGCCGAACTTCCGAGCCAGACGGTTATTCGGCCGATGTGCGGCAGCGATACTCAGAACATCACCCCTGCGGACCTTGTTCGATGGCGTGCGGCCCAGCTCGACGCCTTTTCCGGGAAATATCCGATTACGGTGTTGGATACGCCGCGGCCGCGCGGCGTCGGCGCGAACTTTATCTTCAATCTCTCGGGAAACGTTCCCCCCTCGGCCGCCACCGCGCTGACGGCCGTTGAGGCCTACCTGGAAAACCAGTGGGTGGACCCCGTCACCATCTCGATCAACGTGGATTTTGCGAGCATGGGTGGCGGCGTTCTGGGTGCGACGGGCAGTGATTATGTCTCGGTCGGCTATTCAACGGCGCGGACGGCCCTTATCAACGGTCAGGATCCCGACGACACCCTTCAAGATTTCCTTCCCGTCGGCGTCACGATTCCGGTGCGTTATGACGGCAATACCGGCGTCGTGACCAACGAGGGGACCGTTTTTGTGACCGAGGGAAATTACAACGCGGCGATCGGAAACGTGGGCGGCGTTCATGCCTCCATGACCTACAATAGTGATTTCAATTTTGACTTTGATCCTTCGAATGGGATTACCGGCGGGTTCTATTGTTTCCAATCGGTCGCGGTCCACGAAGTGGGCCACGCGATGGGGTTTACCTCCGGGGCGGATTTTCGAACGTCGGACATCGAGATGCTCGATCTGTATCGGTTCCAGAACACCGATGGCGGCGGCGATTTCAACCCGGACGACACGTCGGAATTCGGCGTGACGGCGCGGCTGGTGGACTTTAACGTGCCCGATAACGATGTGAACTCCGACCTGATTGTGATTGAGTATCCAATGTCGGACGGGAACCCCAACCAAGCCAGTCATTTTCGCGAACAGGCGCTCAATATTGGGATCATGGATCCGACATTTGCGTCCGGTGTAACTTTTTCGCCCAATTTCTATAAGTCGGCGGATCGCGCCATGTTTGACGCGATCGGCTGGGACAACACGGCGAGCCCGCCGGATGTGTCTCCGCCGGAACCGGACCCCATGACGTTTGAGGCGCCGCCGGCCGCGGCAGGCACGACGTCGATTTCAATGACGGCAACGTCCGCGCTGGACGATACACCGCCGATTCAATACATGTTTCAATGCACCAGCGCGACGCCGGGCGGGACGAGCAGCTTCTGGCAGGTCGGCGTCGGATACACGGACACGGGCTTGCAGGCCAATACGCCGTATTCCTATCGCATCGCCGCGCGCGACAACGTGGGAACGCCGAACCAGACCGCGTTTTCGCCGGACGTGAATGTGTCGACTGCGATCGAGACGCCCCAGAGTCTGGCGACCGGCGTGGTCGGCGTGGATTTCATCGAGCTGGTGGCCTTGGGGACGTTCACGAACCTTACTGAGGGCCAGTCGGGGTTGTATTTCGACTCCCTGACGCCCGGCGGCGACACGGGATTGAATGTCTGGGTTCAAGGCACGATGGCGACGGCCACGGGCCTGCTGCCGGACACGGACTACGAGTTTGTGGTCAAGGCGCGGAACCGCGATGGCGTCGAGACGGCGTTGTGTGCCCCGGTTTCGATTCATACGTTCTGGGTGGCCGGCGACTGCAACAACGACCTGGAGTTCACCGTGGAGAGCGATCTGGATTGCATCGTGGAGGTCTTGTTGAACAACGACGCCAGCCCACCGCCCGAAGCCCACCGGATCGACCTGAATTACAACGAGATCACGGATGGCGAGGACATCCAGTTTATCATCGATTGCCTGCAATTCGGCGGGTGCTAACGGATGGCGCCCCTCATTGACCATTGACGGAGTTTCGGTTTATGCCCGAAGAAAGCGTTCCGGCTCAGTGCGCGAATTGGAAATGGGTTCTGGTTGCGGCCGCTTTTGTCGGGGCCGGTCTCGCACTTTCGCATACACTTCAGGCGGGTGAAGCACCGGAGTCCGCGTCCGACGAACCGTTGCAAACAGCGCAAGTTGACGTTCAATTCGGCGCCGGTCAGCCGCCGGAGTTTTACGAGCAGAACTTCGGTCGCCCCGATCCCAACCAGGGCCCGGTCATTGCCTGCTTCGCCCAAGGGACGGACGAGCGTGTCGTGGCCCATTTCAACGAGATGCTTTACGTTGAGCCGACGGATCGGTATCAGCTCACGAGTCGATGGACCGGCGCGCAGGGAACGCCCCGCGCGTTGACCTGGAGCTTTGTGCCGGATGGACTCAGCATCCCCAGTGGGATCGGCGAGGCGGTCGCCAATAGCGACCTCTTTGCCCGGATGGATGCACTTTTCGCAGCGCAAGGTGGCCGGGCAACCTGGATCAATCGGTTCCAACAGAGCTTCGATCGCTGGGCGCAAATCTGCGGGACGTCGTATACACGGATCACTGTCGGAGGAAATGACTGGGACGATGGGGCGGCGTGGGGCTCTGCCGGATCCGTGGGATTGCGCGGGGACATTCGCATTTGCATGAAGAATCTCGACGGAGCCAATGGAGTGCTGGCGTATAACTTTTTCCCATCAGGGGGGTTGGCCCCGGGTGACATGGTTCTTGATCGGTCGGAAGGTTGGGGATCCTCCAGCAATCAACACCGCTTCCTGAGAAACACGGTCATGCACGAACACGGGCATGGTTTGGGTATCCTCCATGTATGTCCCATCAATGGAACCAAACTCATGGAGCCCTTCCTCAATACCGGTTTTGATGGTCTGCGCCACGACGACATACGCGGCGGGCAGCGCCATTACGGCGATATTTACGAAAGTAACAATACGGCGGGCACGGCGACCAATATCGGGACGCTCATCATCGGAACGCCGATCAACCTCGGCGCGCTGCCGGCTCCGCCCGCCGGAACCAACCCGGCCAACAGCTCCACCCTGAGCATCGACGCCAATGCCAAGAATGACTATTACCGGTTTCATGTCGATACGCCGGTCCTGGCGACGGTGACCGTCACGCCTCAGGGGCTGACCTACCTGAATGCGGCGCAAAACGGTGATGGGTCTTGTCCGGCCGGAACCAATGTCAACAGCCTCGCCATCGCCGACTTGGTGGTCGAGATTCGCGACACCAACGGCGTGACGGTTCTGGGAACGGCCAATGCGACCGGTGCAGGTTCAGCGGAGACGCTGGCCAACGTGAATTTGCCGATCGCCGGCGACTATTACGTTCAGGTCTTGGAAAACAACACGCCGACGGAGTCGCAGCTTTACACGATGAGCCTCTCGGCGGCCGCCAGCTGCCCGGCTATTACAGTTGATCCCGCGTCGCTTCCGAACGGTACGGTCAATGCGGCGTACAACCAGGCATTATCCGCATCGGGCGGGACCGGGCCTTATACCTTTGCCGTCACCAGCGGTAGCTTGCCCGCCGGCCTTTCGTTGTCATTGGCCGGCATTATCTCCGGCACTCCGATCGGCCTGTTTGGGCCCTCCAACTTCACCGTCACCGCTACCGACAGCATCGCCTGCACCGGCAACCGGGCGTACTCGATCACGATCGATTGCCCGGTCGAGGATATTTCTCCTGCGTCGATTCCAGATGCGGCCATAGGGGTGGCGTACAATCAGGTCCTTTCCGGCGTGGGCGGCATCGCCCCCTATACGTTTATCCAGTCAGGTGGCATCTTGCCCTCCGAATTGAGTGTGAGCGCCGCCGGTGTGATTTCCGGTACACCGGTCGATGCGATCGGGCTCTTTAATTTTGATGTTGAATCGACGGACGCGGCCGGCTGTACGGCAACCCGATCCTATTCGCTCAATATTGCCTGTGGTCTCCTGGGTGACGTAAATAACGACGGTTTCGTCGACAGCCTCGATATTCAAGGTTTCACGGATTGCGTTCTTGGATTTGGATCTTCTCCCGGCGACTATTGCGGCTGCGCCGATATGGACCAGAACGGCCTCGCCGAGGAGTTGGACATGGAAGCGTTCGTGGACGTGCTTGTGCCGTAAAGTCAGAGATTTGCAATCCGGCGGGTGCTGACATACTACGCACTCCCAGTGACTTTGATGGAGATTCGTTCTATGGCTGAGGAAACGATGCTGGCTCATCGCGCAAAGTGGATATTGGTGTTCGCCGCGGCGGCGTTTGTAGGCGCCGGACTCGCCCTGTCGGGCACGCTCCTGGCCGGTGACCCGCCGGAATCGGCAACCGTTCACGAAGACCTGGCGGAGGCCGGGCTTCAAATCGGCCCGGGACAACCGCTCGAATTCTACGAGCAGTCCTTTGGCCGGCCCGATCCCGATCAGGGCCGGGTCATTGCCTGTTTCGCCCAAGGGACCGACGAGCAGGTCGTCGCATACTTTCACGAGCTTCTTCAAGTGGAGGCGGGCGAACGCTATCAAGTGTCGGGCCGATGGTCGGGGGCGCAGGGAACCCCCCGCGCGCTGACGTGGAGCTTCGTTCCGGACGGGTTGTCGATCAGCAACGGCGTCGGAGAACCGGTCGCCCCCAGTGAGCTATTCAGCCGCATGGACTCGCTTTTCGCGGCGCAGGGCGGCCGCGCCGCATGGATCAACCGGTTTCAGCAGTGCTTCGATCGCTGGGCTCAGCTCTGCGGGACGTCGTACACGCGGATCACTGTCGGCGGCAACGACTGGGATGATGGGGCCGCATGGGGGTCCGCCGGGTCTGCTGGATTGCGCGGAGACATCCGCATCTCCATGAAGAACATCGATGGTGGCAGCGGGATCCTGGCCTACAACTTTTTCCCATCCAGTGGCGACATGGTCATCGACCGCTCGGAAAACTGGGGCTCCACAACGAATCAGAACCGCTTCTTCAGAAACACGGTCATGCACGAGCACGGCCATGGACTGGGGATAGCACACGTTTGCCCGGTCAGCGGCTCGAAGCTCATGGAGCCGTTTCTGAACACCGGCTTTGACGGGCTGCGCCATGACGACGTTCGCGCCGGCCAGCGCCATTACGGCGACATTTACGAAAGCAATGATACGGCCGGAACGGCGGCCGCGATCGGAACGCTGGCCGTCGGTCCGACGATCAGCATTGGGGCGTTGCCGCCGCCGCCCGCGGGCACCAGCCCCGCAAGTACGTCGCTCCTCAGCATCGACGCGAACGGTAAGACCGATTTCTTCACGTTTCACGTCGACAGCCCCCTTCGCACGACGGTGACCGTTGCCCCGCAGGGTCTGACCTATCCCAGCGGCGGGCAGAATTTTGACGGCAGTTGTTCCGCCGGGACGAACGTCAACAGTCTCTCCCGGGCCGATCTGGGCGTTGAAATCCTCGCGACGGACGGCGTGACGGTGCTGGGAACGGCCAATGCGACGGGCGCGGGATCGGCAGAGACGCTGTCGCAGGTCGATCTTCCCGCGGCCGGAGACTATTTCGTGCGCGTGTACGAGAACGACAATCCGACCGAGGTCCAGCTTTACACCCTGAACCTCTCGGCCACGGCGGCTTGTCCGGAGTTGATCGTCGATCCTTCGGCGCTCGCGGACGCGTCGATCGGACAGCCCTTCAGCCAGGCGCTATCTGCAAGCGGGGGGACGGGACCGTACACGTATGCCGTAACGTCCGGCAGTCTTCCCGCGGGACTGACCTTGTCCGCAGGCACGCTTTCAGGGACGCCGACGGGTCCGGCCGGCCCGTCCAACTTCACCATTACGGCCACCGACACCGCGACGGCCTGCACCACCAACAAGAGCTATTCGCAGTTTGTAGTTTGTCCACCTGTAACTTTGACCCCGACCAGCTTGCCGCCGGGAAAACTCGGTCGATCGTACAACAAGACCCTTTCCGCAGGCGGCGCGATCGGCCCTTATAGCTTCGGGATTTCGGCCGGGGGGCTGCCGCCGGGACTTTCCCTTTCCGCCGAAGGCGTCTTGTCCGGTGTACCGCACACACAGACCGGAGTCTTCGCCTTTACAGTAACCGCCACGAGCGAATCCGGTTGTGTGGGCAGCCGGGCTTATTCGATCACCATCGGTCTCAAGGCCCTTGAACCGATTTGATTTGACGACGGTATCCGGCCGACAACACTGAGATCAGTCCGCGAGAGCCTGAGGAGGACTTTCGGACGCAGTTCGTCGGCGTTCCGCAAGGTCGATCGCGAGCCGGATGGCGGCTTTCATGGAGCCGGGATCGGCGCGGTTTTTCCCCGCGATGTCGTACGCCGTGCCATGGTCAACGCTGGTGCGGATGATAGACAGGCCCAGTGTGATGTTGACCGCTTCGTCAAACGCAAGCAGCTTGACCGGAATCAACGCTTGATCGTGATAGAGGGCGACGACGCCGTCGAACTCGCCGTGAGCGGCGCGCCAAAAGAGCGTATCGGCGGGGATCGGGCCGATCGCGTCGATGCCGTGTTGCCGGGCCATGTCGATGGCGGGCTCGATCACACGCGCCTCCTCGTCGCCGAATCGGCCGTTCTCTCCCGCATGGGGGTTTAAGGCGGCGACGGCAATCCTGGGGCGGGGAATATCGAACCAATCGCGCAAGGCCTGGTGGAGGAGGTCGATCGGCTGAAAGACGAGGCCGATGGTAAAGGAATTGCGCAGTTCAAACAGGGGCTGGTGAATGCTGGCGAGGGCGACCCTGAGAGGCCCGCCGACGAAGAGCATGGTGACGCGTCGCGCTTTAAGCCGTCGGGCCAGGAGTTCCGTGTGGCCCTCGAACTCGATGCCCGCCATTTGCCAAGCCGTCTTATTTATCGGTCCGGTCACGAGCGCATCGATCGCGCCGCCGCGGGCGTCGCGGATCGCCTCTTCGAGGAAGCGCAAGGAGGCGCGGCCCGATTCGGCGGTGGGCTTTCGCGGAGGGCGGCCATCGACAAATTCCTCGTCGAAATCGGCGATGACGACGCCGCGGGCGAGGGCCCTGGGTTCGTCATGAGGCCGGCGCGACCAGTAAGGGGTGAGTTCGGCGAGATCGGCGGCGTAGGCGATCGTCTCGTCCAAACCATAGAGGATGAAGTTCGCGCGGTTGCGGAGCGACTCATCGGCCAGGGCCTTGACGATGACCTCTGCGCCGATGCCCGCGGGATCGCCCATGGTGATCCCGATCGTGGGTAGAGGGGTGTCGCCGGCCGGTGTCGCGTCGTCGATCATCGTTGTTTTCTCGGCGGCGTCATGCGAAACCCTCTTGTCGCAATTTCTCCAGCGTCAGCGAACCACCCATCGTTCCGGGCGCGCCGACGACCGATTCTAGGTAGTGGACCAGGGTGCGGGCGAGGATGTCGGTCTCGATATTGACGCGGGCGCCGGCCTTTTTCCGGCCGAGCGTGGTCCGGGCCAGTGTCGTGGGGATCAGGGCAACGCTGAATGCGTCTCTTTGCACGGCGGCAATGGTCAGCGAGATTCCGTCGATGGCGATGGAGCCCTTGGGGACAATGTAGCGCAGCGCTTCGGCGGGCGGTCGGAACCACCAGAGGGCCTCGGCGGGCGACTCTTCGACGCGAACGACCTCGGCGACGGCATCGACATGGCCCTGGACGAAGTGACCGTCGATGCGGTCGCCGACGGCCAGTGATTTTTGCAGATTGACACGGTCGCCGGGATGAAGGGTTCCAAGTGTCGTGCGGCGCATCGTTTCGGCGATGACGTCGAAGGAGGCCTCGTTTTCGTCCGCGCGAGTCAGCGTCAGGCAAACGCCGTCGATGGCGACGCTGGCGCCTTGCGTTACGTCCCGCCAATATCCGGGCGCGCGAATCTCCAGCTCACTCCCGCCGGCGACAATGTGGGCGTCTTGGACCGTCCCCAGAGCTTCGATGATGCCGGAAAACATGGTCAGGCTCGTTTCCGCTTCAGATTCATGCCGCTATGGTACGGGGGGCATTGGCAAAGGCCAAAAACGGCGGATCGTCGGCGCGCGTAACCGCTGACATCGATTGGTTGTGCCCTGAGCAATTCATTTCTAGTGCAAACGACCGAAAAACGGCACGGCGAAACGGCGCCATAGTGGGTGGCGCGATGGATTGGCGGAACGGAAACGCTCGGCACTCGCCCACCCTAGGCGAGGGCTCCGACGCAGTGGGGACACCGCGGCCGGGCGCTACGACTAGTTGACGCCAAAGGCTTGTTCGAGGACCTGTTCGAGGTCTTCGGGGTCGGCGTTGTCGGGGTCGACGTTGCCGAAGGCGTTGGCGAGTTCATCGAGACCGACGGGGGGGTCGGTGTCGGCGTTGGCCACGAGGGCGTCGAGGTCTTGTTGCGTTTCCACCTCATTGACGTCGAGGAAGTTAACGAGGGCCTCGGCCTGGGCCTCGTTCAGGGGCTGCAGAGCAAAGTTGGGGTCCTGCGATTTGAGCAGCGCAATGGCGGCTTCGCTGAGCGAGCGGATCTCGCTGGCGGTCAGGGCGCCAATCTGGCCATTGGCCAGTTTGGAGGCCGCACTGGCGAGGTCGGAGACGCCGCAGCCGGCGGACGCCGTGGCCAGGGTGGCGACGATCATCACGAGAACACGTTGTTTGCTTTTGAACATGGACCTTCCCCCTTTACGTTATTTCGGTTGGGTAATTCTGTAGGAAAAAAGAAGTCGCGGCCTTCGGTGACGCGCGGTCATGAGGATCGGTTTAGGGACGGTGCCACTCGGTTCACGGGACGTTGAGATTAAAGAGGAAGTCCACCAGCCGGTCGCCGCTGGAATCCTCGGGTGCACCGATTGCCGTGCGGATTTCCTCTTTTTTTTCGTCGTCGGTGAGGGTCTCGTCGTCCTGGATATCTTCCAGTTGTTCGAGCGTCAGGCCCGTCACCTCGTCTGGCAACGTCTGTTGCTGCAGGCGGTCGAAACCGCAGCCGCACCCCAGCCCGATCGTCACAAGAGCAAGTATAAGATACGTTCGCAGTCGGCAAGGCGTCATCGGAACCTCGTAAGGGCGCGCCCCCGCGCTAGGCGAGGATAACCCATCATATGATCGGTCGTAGCGAGGGACGACCATAAAGAAGCGGGCCGTCGGCGGGAGTTGCGCAAGTCGCGACTTTTGACGAGAAAGCGGCGCGACCTATAATCGGGCCCGGACGGCAGTTACGAGCCGGTTGGCCCTAAACGAGCTTGCCGCCGAGGCGGCTGTTCTCCGCAGGACAAACGATGCAAAACCGCGCGGGCCTCAGCCCTTCCACCTTCAATCCGCTCCGTCCCTTGCTGGTCCTGTTGGTTGTCTTGGTCAGTGCGTCGATGGTCGTTGCGGATGTTTCGACGCAGCCCGCCCCTCCCACCACCAGTTCCTCAGTGGAAGAGCCAGGGAAAGATCCAATCTCGTGCGAGGCGCTGGAGGAAAAAGCGGCCCATGCGGGGACGCCGGCGGCTCGTTGTGAGGCCCTGTTGGAAGCGGCGCGGTGCTTCCTCGATTCCCAATGTTCGACGGCGCTGTCGAAGGAGCTATGCGGAGAGGGCGATCAAGGAGTCTTGATGCGGGAGAGCGCGTCAAGGGTGTTGGGGCATCTGACCGCGGCGGAGAAGGCGTTGGCGGAGTCGGAGTTGGGGGAGGAGAGCGCGGAAGCGTTGAGGGCGTGCATCGATTTGATGCGGACCTTTGCGACGGTGTTCCACGCGCTGGGCAGCGCGCCGACGACGGGACCGGCGCGGGATGAGTTGCTTTCAGCGTGCAGCGGGTTGGCGGAGTATTTTGACGACTCGCGGAAAGGCGTGGCGGAGGCGGCAAAGCTCTGGCAGGGAGCGGCGTATCGTCGAGCCGGCCGCGCGGAGCGCGCGCTGCAGGTGCTGCGACCGGTACTGAGCGTTCCGGGGGCACGGCGGATAGGGTTGTGGGCGAGGATGGAACGATGCCGGGCGCTAGGGGACCAGGGGGATCATGCAGCAGCGGTGGCGCTGAACCTTCGGATTTCGGCACGGGTCGACGCGTGGTTCGAAGAGACCGATCCGACGACTCGGCGGCAGGCGGCAGACAGCGTTCGGTGGGTGCGCATTGAGTTGCTGCGCGATTGGGCGCGGCGTCTAAGGGAGGATGGTCTGGAGGATCGTGCGACGGAGGCGGAGGAAGATGCCAATCGGCTATTGGGGTCGGATCCATGGCCGCCGGGGAGCGATCGCTGGTTGAGTCTGGGGCCGCCGATTGCGGAATTGCCGGAGTGTCGTCTTGAGGCGACGAGCCGACCGGCGGAGGGGCCGTGATAACAGCCGAGTGCGGCTGTTCTCCAATTAGCCGAGTGGGTACTTAATTCTTCTGTGTGGTGGGTTTCTTGCCAGTGAGCTGGCGGATGCGGTATTCGTCGAGATGCGAGCCTTCGTAGGCGGCGACCCAGACGCCGGCGAGCATGGCTCCGCCTTCCAGCAGGCGATCTTCGATGAAGGCCTTTCCGGCGGAGCGCTCGAGTTCGCCCGTCTTCTCCAGCTCGTACAGGGGTTCGAGTTCTTGAAAGGTCTCTTCGAGGTAGCCGCAGATTTCGGGCCAGTAGTTTTTTGTTGAGACCGACTTCGGCGGGCGGGCCTTGGGGATCAGATCTTCCCTGGTGATGCGATGGAGTGCGATTACGCCGCCGTCGATGTAGGCGTGAAACCCGCGGTCCATGGTGTAGCCCTTGGGATTCGGGCCGACCCAGCCGTGATGGTGGCGGGTGATGTGGAGTGGCTGGCTGCCGTCGCCGACGAAGTGGCTGAGCACGCCCATTTGGTAGACGACGTTCTGACGGGCATTGTCGATCATTTCGTCGGTGACGTGTGAGCGATATTGCTCGTAAGTCTTGAGTGTCGTCCAGCTGGCGGCGAGCTTCCATTGCAGCTCGGCGATTTCCCAGGGCAACATGCCGGGGTTGAGCTGCGTGTAGTCTTTGTCCTTGGCGGCGTTTCGCGGCGGCTCCTTCACCTCGCCCGTGGCCCGCTTGGTGGCGAGCAGGTCGAGGAATTCGCGACGCAGGGGCGGAAGCGTCTTCAGCGTCAGACCGAAGGGCTCCAGGTCCTCTGCGTCGATGTAGTGATCCGGGCTATTATCATGATCGAGATGGATGTTGTGCTGACCACGCCAGCGATCGGGTTCGGACGAGAGATACTCCAGACGCGCGCGGACTTTTTCGGAGCGGAGCCAGTCGGGCATTTCGGGAGGGAGCTTTTCGTAGGCGACGCGGGTGACGATGATGTGGCCGTCTTCGTCCCAGGCGCGGGCAGGCGAACAAAGGGTGAACGTGAGTATGCAGATAGGTATCAGTGCGGATTCGAAAATGCGGCGGCGGCACATGGATTCGGTACTCCAGGCGGTGCGGTTGTACTGAAAGCGGGGCGCGATTCCGGTTCCGAAGGGCCTCGGAAGCACGGGCTAATCTTGACCCCTCCGCATCGTGGGGCTAGATTCTAACCGGTTTTGGGAAACATCTCACCCACGCACCTTGAAAGGAGCCTTTGCCATGGCCTTTGAACTTCCACCGCTACCGTACAAGTTCGACGCGCTCGCGCCGCACATCGACGCCAAGACGATGGAGATCCATCACGGCAAGCATCATCAGGCGTACATCACGAATGTGAACAAGGCCCTCGAAGGGCAGGCAGCGCTCGCGGCAAAGCCGGTCGAGAAGCTGCTCCGCGAGATCAAGGACGTGCCGGAGAACATCCGCCAGACGGTCATCAACAACGGCGGGGGGCACGCGAACCATTCGATGTTCTGGCAGATCATGGGGCCGAATTGCGGGGGCCAGCCGTCGGGCGCAATCGCCGACGCGATCAAGAGCACGTTCGGCAGCTTCGAGACGTTTAAGGAGAAATTCACCGCCGCAGCGACGACGCGCTTCGGGAGCGGCTGGGCGTGGCTGGCGGTCAAGGATGGCAAGGTTGAGGTCTTCAGCACGGGCAACCAGGACTCGCCTTACATGACCGGGCATACGCCGGTGCTGGGGCTGGATGTCTGGGAGCACGCGTACTACCTGAACTACCAGAACCGCCGGCCGGACTACATCACGGCGTGGTGGAACGTGGTGAATTGGAAGAAGGTGGACGAATACTTCAAGGCCGCGAAATAAAATCGTACAAGTCTTTTGTTGGAATACAGCCCTGGCTCCCTATGCCAGGGCTTTTTTTGTTTTGACGACCGGTTATCAAATCTCCGGCGAACTAGGTGACAGTGCCACATCCATGATGCCGGGGGCTTCCCAGGTCCAGCGGTTGTCGGTGGTCCAGCGGAGGGCGGCGAGCATGCCGGCATATTCGCAGGCGCAGCAGAGGAGTTCCTCGTTGCCGCAGGTACTGATGGACTCGCCAAAGACGCTGAGCGGGTGGGCGAGGGCCAGTTCGTGTTCGCGGCGGAAGTCGGGGTCTTGCGTGGCGCTCTTGTCGTGGCGGAGGCGCTGTTCGTGGCGGAGACGCCAGAGACCTCGCTGGACTTCTTCGAGTTTTTCGTAGACGTGCATAGGGCAGCGGATTCCCTGATCGGCCGCAAGCGGTTCGAACGAGATTGGCGTTTGCGGGTTTACGTGGGGGAAAAGCCAGCAGAGCGCCGTGAACTCGCCCCAGACCTGGCGGAGACGGAGGGTGATTTCTTCGGGCGAATAGTCTTTGATGATGTGGCGGTCGATCAGGATCTCGCGCATCTTGCGCACGGGACCGGGCGGCGGGGTTTGGATGTCGTGGGTGGCGGGGTCCTGACCGGTGCGCTTGCACCAGGCGACGCGGAGGGCGATGAGATTGGCCTGTACGGCCTGGGCGGCGGCGGCGATCTCGTCGATGCCGCGCGGCGACAGCGCAGCTAGTACTTCGGGCGTTTGCATTGTGCAATTGTAGAAGCGAACGGCTCGCTGTTATAGACGTCGAATGTTTAGCGCCTGATGTGACTCAAACGCCCCGGGGCCCCATTGCGGCGCGCTGTCGGCGGGGCCGGAGATTTCGTACTTCCACGACAAGAAACTCGTCCTGGCGGCTGTTGCGAAAACACCTGCAGAAGTGAGGACGAGAATAAGCCGCCAGCGATCGACAAGAATGGGCCAGCGTTTGGCAAGCGGCGAAAGAAGCACGGCATCGAGGGCAACGGCGGCGAAAACGTAGAAGACCGGCAGGATGGAGACGGCCTGCCGCGCGTAGCCGAAAAAGGCGATGGCGATGATCAATTTGTAGGCGATGATGGTCAGCCAAAAACTGGTGATTCGCCGGCGAAGGGCGAGTGCGATGCCGGCGGCGACGAAGGTGAGGATGAAGGTCGCCCAAATCTTGTGATTGGTAATCGGGGCGGTGAGCTGATCCACGGGGCGGCGGATTCCTTCTACACCTAATGGGAAATTCCAAACCGTGAATCCCTGGGAGGCCCCTTCTGCGAAAAAGAGTAGTTTCTTATAGAACAGCTCGACAGCGTCGCGTGGGTGGTCGAGGAGATAGCGCATCCCTACGGCGTAGCCTTCCTGGTAAAGGCGCAGGTGCCACGGACTGCCGAAGGCGAGGACGGAGGGGCCGGAGGTGCCGAGGAGGGCCGTGGAGAACCCGCCATCGGCGTGTTCGTTGTTGGCGAGTGCGAAGCAAAGCGGTCCTTGATTGCTGACGAAGACAAAGGGGGAAATCGGCTTGGGGATGTATCCGGCGTCACTAAAGAACGATTGGACGAATTCGCGGTCGACGTGGGCAAGCCGTTTCTGTTGGGCGAGATAGGTGATGTATCGCCAGTTTCCCTCACGGGCGAAGGCGGGAAGCGCGCGGAGGAAATCCGCCGCGTCCATCGTCCAGGGGACTTCGCTGCGGGCGTAGTCGATGGGCTGCGCCTCGACAGTATTGAAGCGGAGGAGCGCCCGTGCGCTGCGGATGCTCCAAGGAAGCGGGACCAGAAAGAAGCAGACCACGGCGACGGCGAGAGGAATCGCGATTCGCCTGGGATGTGCACCGGCGGATTGCGGATCAGGCTTGATTGATCGCCGGCGGAGCGCGAGAAAGCCGAGGAGCAGGACGACCAGCAGGGTGTGTTCGGGGCGAAGGAGCACCGCAAAGCCGTTGCACAGCCCCCACAGTACCGCCTTTGCGACGCTTGGGGCGGTGAGGATCGAATTCGTCACGATGATGGTGATGAGCAAAAGCAGCGTGTAGGGCGTCTCGTTGTTGAGCGAGGTGGACTGGACGATCAGGCCGAACGAAGCGGCGGACAACAGGCCCGCGAGTGCCGCCACACGCAGGCCGAAATGCGGACGCGCCGCGACGATCGTGAGGGCGCAGCTCAGGGCGCCGAGCAGGCACCAGATTACTTTGGCGGCGAGGAAATAGCCGTGGGATTCGTGATTTGGCAACCACGATAGGAGGTACGCAACGCCGGGCGGATGGACCGGAAGATCGAATTCAAAAGGTTGTCCGATTAGCAGCGCGTCCGCGAATCGCGCCCAAAGCGGCGCATCGCCTTCGTAGGCGACGCTGTGCGGCCATGCACGGTCGGGCGAAGCAATGAGGTAGCTCAATCGCGCAGCAACAGCCGCCACCAACACGACGAATGAAATGAAGCGAAGTCGTCGATCATGGCGATGGCGACCTTCCGGCGAGATTTTCATCAATTATGGGCCTTCAAGGCTGGAACTTTAACAGCCTGCGCCGTAAAATGCGTAGCGTAAGTCCTCTCTGAGAAGAATTCAGGGTGGGGATCGACCCGCGGATCGCGGGTTTCTTTATTTGGGAGCACACGATGAAACGATCGGCAGGGGCGGGATTTCTCCTTATCGGCATTTTTACAGGTTGGGCGAACACGTCTGCGGCCGAGCCGGTGCCGAGCGCCCCGACGACGAGCGTCGAGACTGCGCAGGCCGCGGTGGAGGCGTTTACTCGGGCGTTTCCAGATGTTCAATTGACCCGATCGGAGTCGCGCATCACGTCGATTCACGGATCGGTGTTTGCGCAAGGCGACGGGGCCGAGTCGGCGGCCGCGCAATTCCGGACGGCGTACTCGCAGATGTTTGGCGTGGCGGCGGAGGACTTGGTTCCGCAGAGTCTCCTGGCGGATCGGCGCCACACTCAGCCGGTCATGTTTGATCGGGCGACCGGGAAGTTCAAGTTCACGCTGGTCTATTACTCGCAGGTTCGGGGTGGTCTGCCGGTGTTCCGCGGCGAGCTTCGTCTATTGGTGCGCAATGAACCGGGCAATCCGGTCGTGTGGGCGGGGTCCAACTTGCGGGATTTGGGCGGGTTTGCCGTGCCGCGAGCGGCGGTGGTCCAAGCGGAGGCGGCGCGCGCGGCGGCGATCGCCCTGTTTCCCAGATTGACGAATTTTACCGCGCCGAAGCAGGTGATCTGGGCGGGGAACGATGAAACTGTGGTGCCGCCGGCGTTAGCGATTGAGTTTGTCGGTGCATCCGCCGACCAGTTTTCGCCGCAGGGCTACGAGAAGTGGTTGTTCATTGCAGATGCGCAGTCGGGGGCGATCCTGTATCAAGAGGACCTGGTCCTGGAGACGGACGTTAACGGAAACGTAAGCGTGATGGCGAGCGAAGGCGACGCGGCGGATTCTTGCGAGAATGAAACGCTGGTGCCGATGCCCTATGCGCGGGCCAGCATTGGGACGACGCATGCGTTCGCCAATGTGAACGGGGACTATACGATTCCCAACGCGGGGACAGCGGATGTGCAGGTCGATTCGCTGATGCGCGGCCAACGATTTATCGTCGTGGACCAGGCGCAGGCGGCCGAGGCGCTCTCCCAGACGGTGACTCCGCCGGGGCCGGCCGATTTTGTACACAATGCGGCCAACGCGAGTGAATTCGTGCGGGCCGAGGCCAACGCCTACGTTCAGGCGAACATCGTTCGCGATTTCGCGCTGGCGTATAATCCGTTTTATCCGACGATTTCGACGCAGTCGAACTTTACCGTCAACGTCAACATTGCGACGACGTGCAACGCGTTTTACAACGGGAGCTCGATCAATTTCTATCGGGCCGGCGGGGGCTGCGCGAATTCGGCGTTTTCGAGCGTCGTGCATCACGAGTACGGCCATCATCTGGTGCAAGTAGCGGGCAGCGGCCAGGACCAGTACGGCGAGGGCATGGGCGATTGCATGTCGATGCTGATCGCCGACGATCCGGCTCTGGGCAAGGGGTTTAACAACAATTGCAACGCGGGGATTCGCAATGCGGTCAATTCGTTGCAATACCCGTGCGGCGGCGAGTCCCACTTCTGCGGCCAGTTGATCTCCGGATGCGTCTGGGAAACGCGAAACGCCCTGGCGGCATCCAATCCCGTTACGTACCGCGATATCATTGCCGACCTCACGGTCAACAGCATTCTCATGCACACCGGATCGTCGATTACGCCGCAGATTCACATCGATTTTCTGACGCTGGACGACGATGACGCCAACCTGAGCAACGGGACGCCGCATTGTCCGGAGATTTTTGAAGGCTTCGATGCCCATGGCATGGCCGCGGCGCAGTATGGCCCCCTGACATTCACGCACCCGATCGGCCTTCCGCAATTTGTTCCCCCGAGTCAGGCGAGCACGGTTCGGTTGGATGCCGCCGCCGCATGCCGGCCGCCGATTCCCGGATCGGGGACGATCAGCTATCGGATCGGGAACATCGGGCCGTTCACGACGGTCAGCATGAACGAGATCAACCCCAATGAGTACGAGGGGTTGCTTCCGTCGGCCGCGTGTACGCAGGAAATTCAATATTACTTCAGCGTGGACGCCGTGGACATCGGGACCGTCACCGATCCGACCAATGCGCCGGCAGTCGTGTATTCGACCACCGCGGCGCTCGGGGTCAGTACGTTCGTCGCGTACGACTTCCAGGCGAATCCCGGTTGGACGGTTTCGGGAAGCGTGGTCGATGGCCCTTGGGACGCCAATCCCGCGACGCCGATCAACTGTGGTCGGGGGGACCCAACATCCGGATTCGGCGGTTCGGGTCAATGCTGGATGACGGACAATAACGCGCTAAACAGTTGCAACTCCGACGTGGATGACGGCACGACCACATTGACTTCGCAAGTCATTGATTTGTCGAGCCTGAGCGATCCCCGAGTCAGCTATGCGCGGTGGTACTCGAACACGTTTGGCGCGCTGCCGCAGGCCGACGTGTTGGTGGTGGAAGTCTCAAGTAACGGAGGAGGCTCCTGGGTGAATCTTGAGACGGTCGGACCGACGACCGGTTCGCCGAATCCGGAAGTCGATGGCGGGTGGTTTGTGAAGACCTATCGGATCGCCGATTTCGTGGCCCTCACCAATCAATTCCGAATCCGGTTTTCTGCGTCAGACCTTCCCCTGAACGGGAGCGTCGTCGAGGCGGCGATCGATGAATTCACCATCTTTGATTTTGTCTGTCCGCCGCCCTGCGCCGGAGCGACGGGTGATCTCGATGAAGACACTTTTGTGGACGGCCGGGACCTGCAAGTCTTTGTCGATGCCATGCTTGGGTCACCCACGGCGGCTCAAATCTGTGCAGGTGATTTCAACGTTTCGAGTAACTTGGAGGCCGGCGACATTGACGGCATGGCGTCCGCGCTCTTGGTGCCCTGACACAGGACGATGCAGGGCTTCCCAACCCACTGATAGCATGGCCGGGCGGCCCAGGTACCTGATGCGCGCGAGTGGCGTTTTTCAGGGCCCCAAGCTGGTTTTTTCTGGGATGTTGCAGGGTCCCCAAGCCGCGCCGGCACAGTGAGTTCGGGTATCGAGCTTATTCGCCGTTACTTTCAATATTGACCGCCGGGGTCAGCCTCAAACCGGAAATCGTTTCCTTTTTCCGACCGATATCACTTGACCGGGGCTTGGGGCTTTGGATACGATAGACGAAGCCGTTAACTCGGCGAGCCAAGCCCGGAGATAGAAGCACCATCCCTGACCGCCCCGCTTCTTGAAAAATGAATGATAGGCCTGCGACCGTCTAAGTATGCGCGACCGCCCGGTTTACGGTTCGCGTTGCGCGTTGCGCGCAGTCGGGTCAAACATAGACAATGTGTGGGTGATGGGAGTTGATGGGGATCGTTGAATATTTGGTCGAGCCGAATGGATTGAGCGACAACGTCGAACAAGGAGTCTGGACTGATGACGAGGCGAAATACCATTGCCGTGATTGCAGGACTTTGTGCCTGTTGGGTTTGGGCCTTCAGCGCGATGGCGGAGACGCCGTCGGCCGGCAAGGCCTCCCTGCCAAGCAAGCCCGTTAGAAACAACTTTGCGAAGAGCAGTATTCAATCTGCCGCGTCCAAAAGCGCCGAGACGCCGCGTGATCGTGCGTGGAGCGTTTCTTCGGTAGCTGAACCGGTCATTGAGACCTGGTATCCGGTCAATCCTGCGCCGCCCGGGACTGAGCAGGCAGGCTTGCGGGGAGGCTCCCCGCCGGCGGAGTGCGTCTTTGAGCCGTGCGAGACGGCGATCTATCGCAACGACAACATCTCGGGTTTCTCGGTGATCGTTCGCAGTGACCTGGGGACGGACACATCTTGTGATGATGTCAGTCTGGTCGGAACCGACCGGTTCCTGTGTTCGGTGCTCGTCAATCTCGGCGGCCTTGCCGGCAGCGGAGATCCTGACTCGGCGACGCTCACGCTTCATAGCGGAAACCAGACGCCCAATTGCCCGGACGATCCAGGGTCTGCTCTACTGTACTCGGCGACGAAGAACTACCCGCTTAACAATCCGGGTACGACCGTGACATTTGACATCTCCCCGCCGCTTTTGGTGGACGAGAATTTTCTGTGGGTTTGTATCACCTCATCCAATGTTGATTCGGCATGGAGCATTGCCGGCAATACCATTGATGGGGGAGATGTCGGCAGCACGGTCGATTCCTTCCTTCGCCCCAACAACGATGGGACGTGCGGGGGTCAGGATTATCGATCATTCGGCGGCAATCCGTATTCGGGTATGGCCATTGAAATCCGGGCAAACCCCGGTCCTCCCGGGGCCTGTTGTAATCGGGACGTGGTTCCGGCCGTGTGCACGGACGACATCCTGCGCGCGAACTGCGTGAACAACCTGGTCAACATCTGGAAAGAGGGCTTGTGCGCGGACTTCGATGATACGAATCCGGTCTGCACGTCGTGCATTACCCTGGCGGAGGCGTGCGCGGGGGCCACGACGGAGAATGAGCCGAGTTGCGGGGCCGGCTATCAGGATTCCTTCAACAGCGGCTGCCTGGCGGACAACGTCGGCGGCATCATCAGTTTCTCGCCGATTTCCTGCGGCGCGGCGGTGTGCGGCTTTTCCGGCAACTACCAGTCCTTCTGCACGCAGGACAGCGAGTGCGCCTCGGGCGTACTTTGCGTGAGCAATGTGTGCAACGGCGAAAACGATTCACGCGACAACGACTGGTATGAGCTGACGCTCACGGCGGAGCGCGAGGTGACGTGGACGGTAACGTCGCGCTTCCCTTATGAAATGTCGTTGATGAATAACGGCGGGGATGATGAAACTTGCACGTTCACAACGCGTCAGATCGTGGCCGGCAAAGCGTGTGAAACGAAGACCATCACCGAGTGCCTGCCGGCCGGTGCCTGGTGGCTGCGCGTGCGTCCGAGCACGTTCCTCGGAATTCCCTGCAATTCGGCGTACCGCATCAGTGTCGCGTGTGCGAGTCCTTGTGCAGAACCACTCGTCTATGCGGCTTGTTGTGATGCCAGCGAGGCCGGTTGTTTCGAGAGGCCCGAGAAGGCCTGTACGCCCCGCGGGGGGACATGGCTGGGTAGTCTTGATCCGCCCTGCAATTCCTGTGCGGACACTTGCGCAGACGTTTGTCCGGGCGTCCCGGTCAATGATGAGTGCATTGATAAGTTGCAGTTGACGGGCGTGGCGGTGATGAAGACGTTCGACACGTCGTTCGCGACGGACACGGATTTCGACGCGACGCCGGGGACGCCGGACACGCCGCCGACCTGCTCGGTGGGCGCACCGCCGAATCCTCAGCCGCAGATGCGCGAGGACATTTTCTACAACTACACGATTCCGACGAATCTGGCCGGGGTGGCCTACAATGCCGCGATCCTGTCGATCAGCATGGCGGGCTCGGAATTCGATGGTTTCATCGCGGTCTATGGCGATGTCGGCGGCACGGCCGGCACGCAGGTCTGCAACTGCACGGACGGCCAGATCGAGTGCAACGACGACATCCTGTTCAATTCGGAGAATCCCTTCTCGTTCAACGCGGCCCCG